>JARRPX010000024.1 GCA_037382465.1 Anaerolineales bacterium
GATCCCACTGCGTCGTCTTCTGCCCAACGAGCGCACAAGCTGTCAGTGTAAGGGCGAAAATCCCGGCAATCACAAGCCTTCTGACCATCATTATCCTTTCCATCTTTTTCAATATCACGATACCCTCCAAAGGAAAATCGTTTTGATTGGTTAACAAATGGCCTCCAGAGAACTCCGAAAGTCTACTTGTTTGAGTCAAACTATCCGAAGCAGCTAAAAATAATCGTCCACGCAACGAATTGCAGCATGGCTGCCGAATTTATGATTAATTGACTTCGGATTTCATTAGAGTCGGCCTAACTTTACGCCAAGCCGATTCCGCCGTCGCCACCTCGAACGCCCGACCGATACGCAGCAGTTTTGCCTCGTCGAAATCCGCGCCGAGGAATTGGACGCCGATCGGCAATCCCTGGGAATCGAAACCGGCCGGGACGGATAGCCCGGGGATGCCCGCAAGGTTCGCCGGGACGGTCAGCAAATCCGCGTACTGCATCAACACCGAATCCCCATATACGGCGCCCAATTCGAACGCCGTCGTCGGAGTAGTGGCCGTAAGCAAAGCGTCCAGGGCATATTCACCCTGCGGATCGAAAATGCCGTCGAAATCGCTGCGGATCAGCGTACGCACCCGCAGCGCTTTGTCGTAATATCCCTTTTCGTACTGTTCTGCAGACACGTACATGCCCATGAGGATGCGCAATTTGGGCTGAGATCCAAACCCGCGACCCCGGCTGCGTCGATACAATTCGCGTAAATCTGCGACGGGCTGTGAATAGCGGTAGCCGTACTTCACGCCGTCGTAGCGATGAAGATTGGAGGCGGCCTCCACGCGCGACACCACGAAGTACACGGGAATCCCGTAGCGGGTGTTCGGCAGCGGAACGTCCTCGACGATCTCCGCGCCCATTTTAGCCAGAGTCTCGGCCGCATTTCGAACGCTTTGCTCGATTTCCGGAGCGACCGGCTGCTCCCGTAATTCTCCGGATTGTGGATCGGGATACTTGAGCCGGAAGTAATCGGGAGAAAGCCCGATGCGCATACCTTTCACGCCGTCCTCGAGTGCCACCAGATGGTCCGCCACCGGGGTGGCGACCGCCGTGGCATCATGAGCGTCCTTGCCGGCGATGACGTTCATCATTAACGCCGCGTCCCGAACGTCTCGCGTGACCGGGCCGGGGCAATCGAGGGAAGAGGCAAAAGCGATCAAACCGTAGCGCGAAACGCGTCCGTAAGTGGGTTTCAAACCCACAACGCCACAAAAAGCGGCCGGCTGCCGAATCGAACCGGCCGTGTCGGTGCCCAACGAGATTACGGCTTCGCCCGCAGCGACAGCCGCCGCGCTTCCACCCGAAGAGCCGCCGGGCACCCGCCCGGGATTCCACGGGTTTCTCGGCGAAGGTTGGAATGCGGATGATTCATTCGACGATCCGAAGGTAAATTCATCCAGATTGACCTTGCCCAAGGTAACCGCGCCCGCAGCCTCCAGCCGCTCCACCGGTGTAGCGCTGTAGGGAGCCACGAAGTTTTCCAAAATCTTCGAACCTGCCGTCGAAGGTGTGCCCTTCACGCAAAATATATCTTTCACGGCAAGGGGAATCCCGGCCAGCGGGCCGGGGTCATCACCGTTCCTCAGGGCGCGATCGACGCGCTCTGCCTGCGAACGAGCGCGCGCTTCCGTCAACGTAATGTAAGCGTGAATTTTCTCGCCATCGTGTGGTTCCTGCGCCTCCAGGCTCGTCGTCGGAGGGGAGCCTTCCACGCTGCGGATGCGATTCAACGCAGCTTCCAAAATGTCTGCGGCGGTGCATTCACCCTCTTTCAACTTGCGCACGAGTTGATGCGCCGTTAAATCGCAGAGTGAAACGGTCATGTTATGTCCTCGTGCGGGATGTCCGGTACGACGATCGATCGCCCCTCAACTTCCGGAGCCTGCGTCAATATATCGTCGGCCGCAGCGGACGGCTCGATACGATCCTGGCGCAGCGGCAAGCGCATGGCCGGAGAATAAGGAACGCCGTGGGATGTGATCGGAACTTCCGCAGCGACGTCGATGGCGTCGAGTTCCCGAATGGCTCTGAGTTGGCCGTTCAATTCTCGGCGCAGGTAGGCAGCCTCCTCGTCCTCCAGGTGGAACGCTGCCAAATCGACGAGATGGCGGAATATCGCTTCGCTGATCTCATCCAGGGCTTGGCTTTCAGATTCCTGTGACAAAATGACCTCCCCGTGTAGCCTGCGAACATTGTACCCGCTGGTTAAACCACGGTCAAAGCACCATGCTATAATCGCTGCGCATACGATCCGATCAAGGAGAGCAACGAATGGCAGCTGCTGAATCACCGGAACAATATATGAGCCTCTCACTCACAGCCGAACACCAGATGATTCGCCAGGCTGCACGTGATTTTGCCCAAAACGAGATCGCGCCTATCGCGGCCGAGTTCGACGAGAGCGGCGAATTCCCGTACGAAACCATCCGCAAGATGGGTGAAATGGGTTTCATGGGCATCGAAATCGCCGAGGAGTACGGCGGCACGGGCATGGATACCATCGCCTACGTGCTGGCGCTGGAAGAAATTTGCAAAGCCGACGCGGCGCACGGAACGATCATGTCGGTCAACAACTCATTGTATTGTTACGGCATCGAACGCTTCGGGACGGAAGAACAGAAGCAGAAATTTCTCGTTCCCGTCGCCTCCGGTGCGGCGATCGGCGCCTACTCGCTCACCGAACCCATGTCCGGCTCGGACGCGGCGACGATGCGCTCGCGCGCCGTCCGCCAGGGGGACGTGTACCTGCTCAATGGGAGAAAGTCGTGGGTCAGCAGCGCACCCAAGGCAAATTTCTTCGTCGTCTTCATGATGACCGAACCGGAAAAAGGTCACAAAGGAATTAGCGCTTTTCTCGTCGATCCCCGGGATGACGGATTCAGCCTGGGAAAGACCGAACCCAAATTGGGCATACGCGCCTCCGCCACCAGTGAAATCCTCTTCGAAAACTACCGCTGTCCGCTGGCGAACCGCCTCGGGGAAGAAGGGGATGGATTCAAAATCGCCATGGCCGTCCTCGATGCGGGACGCATCGGCATCGCCGCACAAGCGTTGGGCATCGCTGAAGCCGCATATGCAGCCAGCGTCGAATATGCCAGAGAACGTGAAGCCTTCGGGAAGAAGATCGGCCAGTTCGAGGGAATCAGCTTCAAGATCGCCGACATGAAGACACGCATCGAAGCCAGCAGGCTGTTGATCTATCAGGCCGCGCTGGCCAAACAACTCGCCAAGGAAACGGGGAAGCGCTACACGCTGGAAGCCTCGATGGCGAAACTGTTCGCCTCGGAGACGGCCATGTTCTGCGCCCACGCCGCGGTGCAAATCCACGCCGGCATGGGGTATTCGAAGGAATTGCCCGTCGAGCGCTATTTCCGCGACGCCAAGATCACCGAAATATACGAAGGCACCAGTGAAATCCAACGCCTGGTCATCTCGAGGAACGAGCTGCAGCTGCGCTGAAGCCGTTACGCGGCGCGAAACGGTCCATTCGCGAGACGGCCATTCGGAAGAGGTTACCCCACACTCCAGCCAAACTCATCCCCCCACGCAACGAGCAGCCCCTGAAGGAAGTTGGGGAGCTTTCAACGAAATCGAGAAAACCGTACAATATCCAGCGAATTGAGGCCTCTACACCGGCGAGCAGCGTTGCCTGCATCCACGATTTCATCGATTCTCTGGAGGGAGACATGACGGAAAATCTCGACCAAAATCATCCCGAGCGAGAATCATCCGCCTCCCTGGAAAGCACGCTGCTGATGATCGGCGGATTGCTGATCGTCTTCCTGGGCCAATACCTGGCGCAGCTCAGCCCGCACAAGCTCATCACCACAACCTTACTGGTCGTCGGGGCTTGCGCCTTTCTCATTGGCGTCCTCGCCTCCAACTCCACAGCCATTGCAGCGATGCTGCAGCAATCACTCGGAAAACCTGCGTCACGCCTGGGCGTCTCGAAGACTCAGGTGCTCCTGTTGGTCTTCGGTTTTTCACTCTCCCTGGCATCCCGGGCGGCGGCCGGCAATTCCCTCCAGGCGCACTCGCCCTGGCACGTTTTAATCTGGATCGCTGGCTGTCTCGTAGTCATTGCGGGCTGCTGGCGAGGTTCGTTGAAGGAATCCTTGCGGGGCATCGACCGCTGGGATTGGGTCCTGATCGGCGTTCTGGCAGCGATCGCCCTCGCCGCGCGGCTCATCCAGCTCGACCAGCTGCCTTATACGGTCAGCGGCGACGAAGGCTCGGTCGGGCTGATGGCCTGGGATTATAAAACCGGCGTGCGAAACAACTACTTCATCATGGGCTGGTTTTCGTTCCCCGCGCTCCAGTTCTGGCCGGCGTCGTTCATGCAAGAGATATTGGGACGCAGCGTGCTGGCCATGCGGATTCCCTCCGCAATCGGAGGCGCGCTTGCGATCTTGGCCGTGTATTGGAGCGCGCGTTTGATGTTTGGCCGTCTCACCGCCGTCATCGCCGCGCTGTTCCTCACCTTCTTCCATTATCACCTGCTTTTCAGCCGCATCGCACTCACCAACGTCTGGGACGGATTCTTTCTCATGCTGATGATCGCTTCGCTTTACGCTGCCTGGCAGGAAAACCGGCGCCTCGCTTTTCTCAGCGCCGGCCTCGCCATCGGCCTGGGGCAGTTCTTTTATACGACCGCGCACTTGCTGCCCATTTACGCGCTCCTCTGGCTCTTGATCCTGTACAAATCCCGACCGAAAGCAGATCGCCTGCCCGGAATCGCTTGCACGATACTGGTCGCAGCGGTCATCGTTCTCCCACTCGCCCTTTTCTATTTCGAGAATCCCAACGAACTATCGGCGCCGCTCAACCGCGTCTCAATCCTGAAAGGGGATTGGATCCGGGACACATCGCTGACCACGGGCGATTCGGTTTTCATGATCTTTGCCAAGCAGTTCTGGCAAACCGTTCGGGGATTTACAGCCAGTCCGATACTGGGTGTATATAGTCCGGGACGGCCGATGCTGCTTCCGCTGCCGGCCACCCTGTTCATCGCCGGCTTGATCCTCACCCTGCTGCGCATCAAGCAGCCGCAGTACAACATTCTCCTCATTGCCCTCATCGGACCCGTTCTCGCTTCGACGTTCAGCGTCGGGCCGCCCAACGCACAGCGGCTGCTGCTCGCCGCGCCCATCGTTGCCACCATCGCCGCCTTGCCGCTCCACGAGATCTATACACAGATTAACGCAACCCGAGCGCAGTACAGATCCGTCTTCGCCGCAGCGGCGATCTTGTTCGTGCTGCTCATCGGCTACTCCGAAGTACGCTTTTTCCGTCAAGCGATGCAGGAAGGACGATACTCCGATTCAAAGAGCCTCGTCGCACGCAAAATCGGTGAAACGCTCCGCCAACAAGGAGCGGGTCTGGAAGTATATTTCCTCGGTCAGCCCGTGATGAGCTACAACACACTTCCCTGCCTGCCCTATATCGCCGACAACACTATTGGCCACGACATGTCCTGGCCGATCGATTGGAATCAATACCCAGACTTGGGTGGAAAACCGACCGCATTCGTGATTCTGGCGCAAAACGCCGAGGCGCTTCCGGAAATCGAGGGTAAATTCCCGCAGGGCACGACGATCGTCGGACGGGATGAGTCTGGCCAGCCGTCGTACTACATCCGGCTGCTTCAAACCACGGGCGGCAATTGATGCCCATTCATGCGAGGTTAAGTCGATCAACTTCGGGAGTGTCCTGGATTGTGTACTCGAATGATCGTTCAGAATTCAAAATTCACTGAAAGCGTTCGACGTTTCGGCGCACGTTTGAAAGAAATCCCGCATGCACGCCTCTTCAGGCCGCACAAATGGCAGTGGGACAGCAGACTCTTCGCCATCGCGCTGCTCCTCTATGCGCTCACGCGCCTGATCGCAATAGAGGACTTCCCTATCTACTTCTTCACGGATGAAGCGGCGCAAACCGTTCTCGCCGAAGATCTGGTGAACAACGATTTTCGCGACGCCGATGGGACGCTGCTGCCTACCTATTTCGAAAACAACTACCTTTACAATCTCAGCCTTTCGGTATATGTGCAGGTGATTCCCTACATGCTTTTCGGCAAGTCGGTGTTCGTCACCCGGGCCACGTCTGCACTGATTTCGATACTGGCCGCTGTCGCCGTCGCGCTGATGCTGCGCGATGTCTTCCGCACCCGCTTTTGGTGGGCAGGCGTCCTTATACTCTCGATAACGCCGGCGTGGTTCTTACACTCGCGTACGGCGTTCGAAACGGTCATATTCGTCAGCATGTACGCGCTGATGCTGCTCTTTTACATGCGCTATCGCAACGATTCGCCCGCCAACTTGTACCTGACCATCCTCTTCGCCGGATTGGCTTTCTACAGCTACAGCGGCGGGCAGTTGATCATCGCCGGCACCGCGATGCTGCTCTTCGTCTCCGACTTCCGCTACCACTTCGAGCACAAACGCACGCTGCTGTTCGCCTTCATATTCGCGGTCGTCATTGCGCTGCCGTACGTTCGATTTCAACTCGATTACGAGGGCGAAACCTATTTCCATCTGCGCATGCTCGGCACTTACTGGCTGGAAGACCTGCCGTTTCGAGAGAAATTAAGCACTTTCATCAAGACCTACCTTCAAGGGCTGAACCCCGCATACTGGTATATCCCCCAGGAGACCGATCTCAGGCGTCACATCATGCGGGGATACGGACACATCCTCATTCCCACCCTGCCCATCATGTTGATCGGCTTGATCGAAGCGCTGCGTAAGTTGCGCCAGAGTCACAATCGCACGCTGCTGATCGCCGCGATCTGCGCGCCGCTGGGCGCATCCATCGTGGGGATCGGTATCACTCGCATCCTCTCGTTCGTGATCCCGGCCGCGATGCTGACGACGCTGGGGATCTCCCGTCTGGCAGATTGGCTTTCCCCACGCATTTCACAAAAAGCGTTCGCACTCGCAGCGATCCTGCTGCTCGGTGGCACGAATCTCTTCATGCTCTACGATTCAGTCACACACGGGTACACCTGGTACGATGATTACGGGCTCTACGGCGCCCAGTACGGCGCCCAACAGGTTTTCGATGCCGTTGAGGAACTTGCCCTCGCCCACCCCGAATACCGAATCTTCGTCTCCCCCACCTGGTCCAACGGCACTCACATACTGGAGCGCTTCTTCCTCCCCGAGTGGCTCAACGTCCATCTGGGCAATGCGGATTATTTCCTGCTGGAAAAGCGAGACCTCGACGAGCACACCCTCCTGGTACTCACCGCGGAAGAATACGCGGACGTATTGAACGAGGAGAAAGTCACGGACATCCGCGTGGAAAAGATGTTGAAGTACCCGGATGGCTCCGATGGTTTCTTTTTCATCCGCATGAATTACGCCCCGGACATCGACGAACGCCTCGCTGCGGAGAAGGCCGCCCGGCAGCAGCCCGTTACCGATTACGTGGAAATTGGCGGACATCTGGTCGAAATCGAACACTCCCAGATCGACCTGGGAAAAATCGAGTACATCTTCGACGACGATCCATTTACACTGATCCGCACCTTCGACATCAATCCTTTTACCATCAACTTCAATTTTCCCCGGCCCATCTCTCTCAACGGGATCGTAGCCACAACCGGCAGTATGGACATCGTTTTCAGCGCCCGCCTATACGGAGATTGGGGACCGGAGCCGATCGACATTTCCGAGACCTTCACGAATCTGGAGGACGATCCCACCGTGGAACTGGCCGTTCCAGACGGACCCAAAGAAGTGACGCGCATCGAAATCACCATTCTGGGGCAGGGGCTCAGCGACGAAAAAGTCCACATCCGCGATATTTCCCTCTACTGAATGCAAGCGCGTGCACGATCGTCGAGCGCTGATCTCGTAGGTCCGTAACCTGAAACCCACGATATAATTCCCGAGACCGGTCAATTGCCGCAGCTTTGCTTTATGCGGAATAATCGTCCGGAAGGCACGCCGCGAGGAGGGTGTCCTTGAAAGCCATTCTGTTCGACGAGCACGGAGGCCCCGAGGTTCTCCGATACGGCGAAATCGATGCGCCGCAGCCCGGTCCTGGGGAAGTTCAAATCCGTCTGCGCGCGGCGGCGTTGAATCACCTGGATTTATGGGTCCGCCAGGGCTGGCCCGGTTTGAAACTGGAATTTCCACACATACCGGGCGCAGACGGCGCGGGCGAGATCGCCGCGCGCGGAGAAAATGTCACCGATATCGAACTCGGTACACGCGTGGTGATCAACGCCAATCTGAGCTGCGGTCACTGCGACTACTGCCTTGCGGGGAAAGAAAACCTGTGCCGGGAATGGCAGCTGCTCGGGGAAACCGTCCGGGGCACCTATGCCGAGTACGTCGTCGTACCTGACACGAACGTAACGCCTCTGCCAGACTCCGTCGACGATCACACCGCTGCCGCAGCAGGCTTGGTCTTTCACACCGCCTGGCACTCTTTGATCCGGCGCGGCGACCTGCAGCCCGGCGAAAGCGTCCTCATCGTGGGCGCCTCCGGCGGTGTGAACACCGCCAGCATCCAGATCGCCAAATACAGCGGCGCCAAGGTCTTCGTCATCGGATCGAACTCAGAAAAATTGGCGCTGGCAGAATCGTTGGGCGCCGATGTGTGCATCGACCGCTCCAAAGTGGATGACTGGTCGAAAGCCGCGTTTCAGGCGAACGGCCGCCGGGGAGTCGACGTCGTGGTGGACAACGTAGGCGCCGGAAGCATGCCCCTCAGCCTGCGCGCCGCCCGTAAAGGCGGTCGTATTCTCATCGTCGGCAGCACTTCCGGGCCGAAACTCGAGCTCGACGACCGGTTGATTTTTCTCAAACATCTCTCGATTTTGGGCTCGACGATGGGCACGCTGCGCGATTTCGCAGAAGTCATGCAATTGATCATCAACGGGAACCTCAAGCCCGCGCTCGACCGCCGTTTCCCCCTCGAAGATGCGGCCGCAGCGCAAGCCCGCATGGCGGCCGGTGAACAAATGGGGAAGATTACCCTTGCCATCTAAACGACGCCCTCGGCTCGTAACTTGTCTGAGCCTGATAGTGTTAACCTATTCAGCCATCCAACTCATGGGACTGAAGGCAGGATTGTCGCTTCCCGACCTCAAACTCTCCGTTCCCAGAGGGTATCTGTTCCTCAAAAACGGTGTTTGGGGATTGGCCGGTGTATTCACTGCCGCAGCACTTTTCTTTGGATGGTCTCGAGCCCTGCAGTGGACGCGGGGCGTTGTGTTGCTGATCGGCATGTGGTATTGGATCGATAGAGTGACGTGGATGCATTCGGACTTCACACACCGATCGTGGCCGGTGGCAGCGTTGATCACTCTTTTGATGATTTCCGTGACCTTCTGGGTCACGAGCAGGAAGTCGGTGCAAGCGTATTATCGGGAGACGAATGTATGAGTCATTCTTCGAGAATCGAGCATCTTCAGAATTTGCGCAAGGACGCGCGAATGGGCGGCGGCCAGGAACGCATCGACGCCCACCACGAACGTGGCCGCCTGACCGCGCGCGAACGCCTCGAGATTCTGCTCGACACCGGATCGTTCCGCGAGACCGACATGTTCGTCACCCACCGCACGTACGATTTCGCCCTGGACCAACAGCGCTACCTGTCCGACAGCGTCGTCACCGGCTGGGGGACGATCGATGGACGGCTCGTGTACGTCTTCTCCCAGGACTTCACCGTCTTCGGCGGCAGCCTGGGGGAAGTTCATGCCGAGAAAATTTGCAAGATCATGGACATGGCGCTCAAGAACGGCGCACCGCTGATCGGCTTGAACGACTCGGGCGGTGCGCGCATCCAGGAGGGCGTCGTCTCGCTCGGTGCGTATGCCGATATCTTCCTGCGCAACACGCTCGCTTCCGGCGTCATTCCACAAATCAGCGCCATCATGGGACCGTGTGCGGGCGGCGCAGTCTACTCCCCGGCCATCACGGATTTTATCTTCATGGTTCAAAACTCATCCTACATGTTCATCACCGGTCCGGACGTAGTCAAGGCCGTCACCCACGAAGAGGTATCTTTCGAAGACCTCGGCGGTGCGGAAGTACACGCTTCTGAATCCGGCGTGTGTCATTTCATGGCGCCCAGCGAAGCGGACTGCCTCTACATGATCCGCCTGCTGTTCTCCTACCTTCCTCAAAACAACATGGAAGATCCACCCACGGTGGTTTCCAGCGACGACAGACTGCGCACTGAAGAAGCGCTCGACACCATCGTCCCCGACGATCCCAGCAAGCCGTACAACATGCGCGACATCATCCGTCTGGTCGTCGATGACGGTGCATTTTTCGAGATCCACGAGAACTACGCCCAGAGCATCGTAGTCGGCTTCGCCCGTTTGGGCGGCCACAGCGTGGGCATCGTCGCCAACCAGCCCGAAGTCCTGGCCGGCGTCCTGGACATCGATTCGTCCGTCAAGGGTGCACGTTTCGTGCGTTTCTGCGATTCGTTCAACATCCCCATCATCACCTTTGTGGACGTGCCCGGTTTCTTGCCCGGGACAAGCCAGGAACACGGTGGAATCATCCGCCACGGCGCCAAGCTGCTCTTCGCCTACTGCGAGGCCACGGTTCCCAAGATCACCGTCATCACCCGCAAGGCGTACGGCGGCGCGTACGTCGTCATGTCTTCGAAGCACATTCGCGGGGACCTGAACCTGGCCTGGCCCAGCGCCGAATTGGCCGTCATGGGACCGGAAGGCGCGGTGAAGATCATCCACCGCAAACAAATCACGGAATCGAAAAAGCCGGATAAGGAAGAAGCCGAACTGGTGGCGGACTACCGCGAGAAATTTTCCAATCCTTACGTCGCCGCAGCCCGCGGCTACGTCGACGACATCATCGAACCGCGCTACACACGCGCGCGCTTGATCAATGCGCTCGAAATGCTGTCCAACAAGCGTGATTCCAATCCGCCGAAGAAACATGGCAACATCCCGCTGTAAGCGTCTCATACCATTCCGCCTGATCGATGCGCACCCAAAAGGAAACTGGTTCGGATTTATACTTGAAGCACAACCTGTCTGAGGGAAACGATGTTCAAAAAGGTTCTCATCGCCAATCGAGGTGAAATCGCAGTGCGCATCATCCGAGCCTGCCGCGAGCTGGGGTTGAGCACGGTGGCGGTGTATTCGGAAGCCGATCGGCCTGCGCTGCACGTCCGCTATGCTGACGAGGCCTATCTGCTGGGCCCGTCCGCAGCCCGAGAATCCTATCTGCGCGCCGACAAGCTCATCGACATCGCCAAACGCACCAACGCCGGCGCCATCCATCCAGGCTACGGATTCCTGGCCGAACGCGAAGACTTCGCCCTCGCCGTCCAGGATGCAGGACTCAATTTCATCGGTCCGCGCCCGAGCGCCATCGCCGCCATGGGCGACAAAGCCGTGGCACGTGCCACCGTCACCGCAGCGGGTGTACCTGTCGTCCCGGGAACCGAAGGCGAGGGCAATTTGCGCGACGATGAACTCATCGCCATCGCACCGAAAATTGGCTTCCCACTGCTGATCAAAGCCACCGCCGGCGGCGGCGGAAAAGGCATGCGCGAGGTCAACGACCCGAAAGACCTCCCGGGGTTGATCACGGCCGCCCGCCGTGAGGCCGAATCTGCCTTCGGGGACGACAACGTGTATCTCGAAAAGTTGATCGTCGATGCGCGCCACATCGAGTTCCAAATTCTGGCCGACGATCACGGCAACGTGATCCACCTCGGAGAGCGGGAATGCTCCCTGCAAAGACGTCATCAAAAATTACTGGAAGAGTCACCTTCGACCTTCCTGGACGACGAAATGCGCATGCGCATGGGCGAATTGGCCTGCACCGCAGCCCGCTCGGTCGATTATCTCAATGCCGGAACGATCGAATTTCTGGTCGACAAAGAGAAAAATTTCTATTTCCTGGAGATGAACACCCGCCTGCAGGTCGAACATCCGGTCACCGAACTCGTCACCGGACTGGACATCGTCACGGAGCAAATCCGCATCGCCCGCGGCAGGAAGATGCGCTATGCCCAGGAAGACGTCCACCTGAACGGCTGGGCGATCGAATGCCGCATCAACGCCGAGGATCCCTACAACCAGTTCCTGCCCTCCACCGGCCTGCTGACGCAGGTCATTCCCCCAACCGGACCCGGCGTGCGCGTCGATACCGGCGTGTATTCGGGCTTCGAGATTTCCCCGTATTACGATTCTCTGATTTCGAAATTGATCGTCTGGGGGGAGACGCGCGGGGCCGCGATACTGCGCATGCGCAGAGCGCTCGAGGAATACCGCATCACCGGCGTGAAGACCAACATCCCCTTCCATCAGAACATCATGGATTCGCATCGTTTCATCGCCGGCAATTACGACACCCGTTTCGTCGAAGAGCGTTTTTCGATGGACGAAGCCCAGGAGGGCAAGGAAGCCGAAGCGCACATCGCGGCGATCATGGCCGTGCTCGTCGCCCACCGCCAGACTCAGGAGGCTTCCCAGATCGTCCGCCGCGGAGAGCGGGACGCCAGCAACTGGAAGTGGGTCGGACGTTGGGAGAGGATGCAGCGTTGAGCTCGGCACCGGCATTGAAGATCACGATCGACCACCCGCAGCCGAGACCGGAGGCTTGATGAAATATTTCGCAACCATCGAAGACCAGAATTTTGAAATCGAGATCAGCAGCGATCGCGAATTGATCGCCGATGGTGTACGACTGTCGGTGGATTTTCAGTCGGTGATGGGCCGTCCGGTGTACTCCTTGCTGCTCAACGGTCGTTCCTACGAAGCCTACGTCTATCCAACGGAGAGCGGCATGGAAGTACTCCTGCAGGGCGACCTCCATCAAGTCGACATCGAAGACGAGCGGCAGCGGCGCCTGCGCAAGGCGTCGACCTCGGTGAAGGTCCAGAGTGGAGAATTTCAACTCAAAGCGCCGATGCCGGGGCTGGTCATCAGTGTGCCCATCGAAGAGGGACAGGAAATCGAGGAAGGCCAGAATCTCATCGTTCTCGAATCGATGAAAATGCAGAACGAACTCAAGTCACCGTGCACCGGGACGGTCACGCGCATCCGCGTCGAGCCAGGGGACAGCGTGGAGAAAAATGAGGTCCTGGTGATTCTCGGCTGATGAAATTGTCCACGCAGAAACACCCGCCCTGCGAGCCATGGAAGGTTTCCGTACAATCCCACGGTCGAAAGCCAACGATGAACCACAATACGACGATTGGAACGATTCTGTGTCCGGCGTAAAGGTAGAAATCGAAGCAAAATTTTACCTGCCAAGCCTCGACGACATCCGCGAGGCGATCGAGGCATTGGATGGACACTTGTGTTCAGCGCGCGTCCTCGAACGCAACCTGCGCTTCGACACTGCGAACCGGACCCTGTCCTCCAATCACTCACTGCTGCGCCTGCGTCAGGACCGCTCTGCACTGCTCACCTTCAAACATGCCGTGAGCGTCGAGGAACGCACGGAAATCGAAGTCGGCGTCGAGGATTTCGACACGACCCGGGCGCTGCTCGAGAGGCTGGGCTATGAAGTCTACTTTATTTACGAAAAATATCGGGAAACCTACGCACTCGGACCCTGCAGCATCATGCTCGACGAGCTGCCCTTTGGGCATTTCATCGAGATTGAGGGAAATTCGCTCGACGAGGTGAAAAAGACGGCTGCGAAACTCAACCTGCCGTGGAAGAAGCGGGTGAGGATGAACTACCTTTCTCTGTTTCACTCGCTCAAGCAAAAGCTGCAACTGCGTTTTCGCGATGCAACCTTCGATAATTTCTCCAGGTTGCCGGCGGTCCAGCCCGATGACCTGGATTTGAAATACGCACAATAATACAAGGAAATCGCAATGACAAAGTCTGTCGAAGAATCGTTGGAAGAATGGCAAGAAAACACGCTCCGTCCCACGTTGGAACGCTATCCGGAACGCAAGGATCGCTTCGAAACTTCTTCGGGGATTCCCCTCGAACGTTTTTACACTGAATCCCTGAGCGAAGCGGATTACCTGCAGAAGCTGGGATTTCCGGGCGATTATCCCTATACCCGCGGCGTGCAACCCACCATGTACCGCGGCCGGTTGTGGACCATGCGGCAGTACGCCGGGTACGCCAGCGCAGAGGAAACCAACCGGCGCTTCCGTTACCTGCTGGAACAGGGCCAGACCGGCCTATCGATCGCCTTCGACCTGCCCACGCAAATCGGCTACGACGCGGACGATCCCATCGCCTCCGGCGAGGTCGGCAAAGTGGGGGTTTCGATTTCCTGCCTGGACGACATGGAGCAATTGTTCGCCGAAATCCCGCTCGACAAAGTATCCACCAGCATGACCATCAACGCCCCGGCGACGATCCTGCTGGCGATGTACATCGCCATCGCCAAACGCCAGGGAGTCGATATTGCCAGCCTGCGGGGAACCGTACAGAACGACATTCTCAAGGAGTACGTCGCCCGGGGAACGTACATCTTCCCGCCGGGTCCCTCGATGCGCCTGATTACCGACGTGTTCCGCTACTGCCGCGAAGACGTACCGCGTTGGAACACGATCTCCATCTCCGGCTATCACATTCGCGAGGCAGGTTCGACGGCCGTTCAGGAACTGGCCTTCACGCTCGCTAACGCTATCGCCTACGTGCAGGCAGCGCTGGATGCCGGGCTAGAAATCGATGAATTCGCCCCGCGTCTTACCTTCTTCTTCAACGCCCACAATCAGTTTTTGGAGGAAATCGCCAAATTCCGCGCCGCACGGCGCCTGTGGGCGCGCATCATGCGCGAGCGCTTCAAAGCGGAAAACCCGCGCTCCTGGTGCCTGCGCTTCCACACCCAGACTGCTGGCTGCACGCTCACCGCACAGCAGCCGCACAACAACGTGGTGCGCGTTACACTGCAGGCGCTTTCCGCCGTTCTGGGCGGCACCCAATCATTGCACACCAACAGCATGGACGAAGCGCTGAGCCTACCCACAGAACAGGCCGTTCAGGTGGCGCTGCGTACGCAGCAGATCATCGCGCACGAATCCGGGGTGAGCGATTCGATCGACCCCCTGGCCGGTTCCTACCTGATCGAGCATCTGACGGACGAAATCGAATCCGGGGTGATGGACTACATCCGGAAAATCGATGATCTCGGCGGCGCGTTGGCGGCCATCGAGCAGGGCTACATCCAGCGCGAGATTCAGGACGCCGCCTATCGCACGCAGCGCGAGATCGAACTCGGTGAATCCGTCGTCGTGGGAGTCAACAAATACGAGACAGACGAGGCGCTCGACATGGCGCGGCTCGTCGTCGATCCCGCCATCGAAACGGCGCAGCGGGAGCGCCTGGCTGCGGTTCGCCAGCGCCGGGACGCCGCACGTGCCGCCGAGCTGCTTGACCGCCTCGAGGCGATCGCCGTGGGAGAAGAGAACCTGATGCCGCATCTGATCGAGTGCGTGGAAGCCGATTTGACCCTGGGCGAGATCTGCGGGCGGCTGCGGCAGGTGTGGGGGGAATACCGTCCGCCGACGGGGATTTAATCTATTTGCGCTGGTGCCGGGACGTATCGGCAGCCGCCGCTTATTCCTGCTGGCACCGGATGTGTATCCGGTGCCGATGATCAGCGGATTATTATCCGCTGACGCTTATCTTCAGGAATATTGACCCGGTTTTATGGTTCCCGCAACATGAAGATCGGCAGATAAATATCTGCCCAAGATGGGTTGCGGATGAATATCCGCAACCAGCAAGTCAGGTCTGCTGGCGCCGGTACGTATCCGGTCAGCGGATTTCGATCCCCAGCCGGCAGACTCGACCCGCCCCCGGTTTCACTCTTTCAATTCCCGTGTAGAATAGAATCAACGAGAGGCAGGGTAGCCTATGCCGTCCATTATTCGCATCGATCACGTCGCCATCGTCGTCGAGGACATCGACCGGGCATTGCATTTCTGGCGCGACGCCCTCGGACTCGACGTCACCCACGTGGAAGATGTCGCCGGGCAAGACGCCATCGTCGCCTTTCTCCCCATGGGCTGTTCTGAAGTCGAACTGGTGAAACCGACCAGCGAGCAAACCGGCGTTGCCCGCTATCTCAAGCGGCGCGGGCCGGGAATCCACCACATTTGTTTCGAAGTCGACGACATCGAAGCCACACTCGGCAAACTGGCGCAGCACGACATCCAGTTGATCAACCAGGAACCTGTCGTCGGCACCGGCGGCAAGAAGATCGCCTTCATCCACCCCAAAAGCACCCACGGGGTTCTGGTCGAATTGTACGAGCTCACGGACCAGGAACCGGTGATTCGCCTGGCACGCGCCCGTGAACTCGCCGATCGAGCGATGCTGCAGGGTCAGGCCGTCGCCTCTGGAATCCTGGCATTTCTGCGCGGGTTACGCAGCGGCGCCGAAACGATGCTCGGTGACGACCCAGATTAGGCCCAAATTATTCCCCCAACTCAACCGACGTCCGGTATCCGCGCTCGCGCCGTGCTATAATCACGAACTACTCGGTGGAGGTCTTCATGTTGGATTCGAAGAAGCGTGAAGCGCTGAAAAAAGCGCTGGACGACTGGCGAACGAAGACTCTCGACCCGATCCTCGAACGATTCCCCGAGGGATTCATCCAACGATGTACCGCGGCAGGCCGTGGACGATGCGCATGTTCGCCGGTTTCGGCACCGCGGAAGATACCAACCAGCGCTTCCACTACCTGCTCGATCAGGGACAAACCGGATTGTCGATCGCTTTCGATTTACCCACCCTGATGGGCTACGACAGCGACGCGGCCGAAGCCGCAGGCGAATTCGGTAAGTGCGGGGTTGCCGTCTCCTCGCTCGAAGACATGGAAACCCTGCTTAAAGACATACCTCTGGACAAGATTTCCACCAGCATGACGATCAACTCCCCCGCCGCTGTGATCTGGGCGATGTATATCGCCGCGGCGGAAAATCAAGGCGTCCCTCCGGAACGACTGCGCGGCACGATTCAAAACGATATTCTCAAAGAATACATCGCCCAGAAGGAATACATCTTCCCGCCCCAACCCTCGATGCGCCTCGTCACGGACACCGTCGAATATGGCACGAGATGTCTGCCGGAATGGAACACCGTCTCGATTTCCGGCTATCACATCCGTGAGGCCGGCGCGACTGCGGTACAGGAATTGGCCTTTACGCTGGCGGACGGCATGGAATACGTTCGCTGGGCGCTGAAGCGAGGACTGGACGTCGACGAGTTCGCGCCGCGCCTGTCCTTCTTCTTCAACGCACACAACGATTTCTTCGAGGAGATCGCCAAGTACCGCGCAGCGAGACGCGTTTGGGCCAGGGAAATGCGAGACGCATTTCGGGCAAGAAACCCTCGCTCCTGGCTGCTGCGTTTCCACACCCAGACCGCCGGCGTCAGCCTCACAGCCCAGCAGCCCGAGATCAACGCCGTCCGCGTGGCGATTCAAGCATTGGCCGCCGTCCTGGGCGGCACCCAATCGCTGCACACCAATTCGATGGACGAGGCTTTGGCCCTGCCGTCACAGCCGGCCGTCAAGCTCGCCCTGCGTACGCAGCAAATTCTGGCCCAGGAATCCGGCGTTGTAAACACCGTCGACCCACTCGGCGGGTCGTATTTCGTCGAAAGTATGACGAATCGGATCGAAAATCAGGTCCGCAGGTATCTGCAGCGCATCGACGAACTCGGCGGCGTGCTGCCTGCGATCGAGATGGGTTTCTTCCAGCGCGAGATCCAGGAGTCTGCATACCGATACCAGCGGGAGATCGACGAAAAACGGCGCCTGATCGTTGGTGTCAACGCCTACGAAGACGAACAACCGCTGCGCATCCCGCTGCTCAAGATCGATCCGCAAGGTTATCAACGGCAAATCGACCGTCTCCGGGATCTGCGCCGGCGGCGCGATAATGGAGCCGTCGGCCAGGCCCTGGACCGGCTGCGACTCGCCTGCCAGGGCGCGCAAAACACCATGCCCTTGATTCTCGAAGCCGTGCACGCCTATGCTACGCTGGGAGAAATCATCGAAGTGATGCGCGATGTCTTCGGAACCTATGTCGAACCGAGCTGGCTGTGAATTCGGCTCGTCGGAGATCGACGCCCCAGGGAGGAACGATGAGAACACGGAAATTCACAGCACTCTGCCTGGTCATTCTGCTTAACGTCAGCGCTGTTTTGGCCTGTTCGTTTCCCTTTGCGGACTCGGGCAATGAAACCGATGAATCCGGCACGACGGCTACAGTCACCCAGGCAGCTCCAACGGCGACCGAAACGGAGTTCGCCATCGAAACTGAAACCGCTGCGAGCACCGCGGAAGCATCCGCAACCCAGACACCCACGCTGACGGCTACGCCACCGACAGGCGGTGTCAGCTTGAACTGCGACGGCACGTACCAGCGGGTGCGCATTACGGATCACGGCAGCGCCGGCAAAACGATCTCCGTGGATAACAGGAGCGGTGGCGCGTGGGTGAACGTCTGGAACATGGCCAGCGGGGATCCCAACCAGCGCCAACTGATGCCCGAGGCAGGAACGTACGAATTCGGAGAATGCCGGCTGATGGTGGTCGTGCCCATGCGTTCATCCGGACCCCATCTATGGTATGAGTTGGGCATCTACGCCTGGAACGGCGTCGGGCTCTCCCAGGTGTATTACAACGAGGGCTATTACGGTGAGTGGTCGAAGATCGGCGACGTAATCACCTTTCGCGAGGCCAGCACGCTGGGCGGATCGCCCCTGGGCCCATGCGAATGGATGACCCTGGAACATGAATGGGACGGAACGGATTTCGTCCAGATCGGATCCGTGCTCGAGCCCGTAGCAGGATGCACCCCCATTGTCCCCTGAGCGGCCTGGTTAATACGAGCAAGCCAAATCAAGCAACTCGCCTTGCCTCACGACGGGCTGTATCGGTTCGCGTCTATCGGTGAAAGATGGAAACCGAGTGCATCATCTCGTCGAAGCACTCATGCCTGGAGCTGCAGTCTTGCGTTTCCCCATCGCCAAAATGTGACACCGCAAGATCCAAAACGGAGAGGGTGTCCTTGATGAAGAAATCGCGCACGAAAGGATCTTGCTCCTCCAAGAATTGATCCAGATCAAGCTGAAGGTTGGACAACGGACGCTGCGTACGTTGGCACAGCCATTCGATCGCATTCTCACGAAATGGTTCTCGGAGGTTTTCGACCCGGTCGACGATTCTCGCAACACTCGCGCCTCGAATTTTCATCGCTCAACTCCATGTTCCGACCTGCGGAGATTTTTGGATGCGTTCATGAATGAGATTGCAAGGTTCGTACCATTCGCGAATCAGGCGACACGTTCGAAGCGCATCAGGGTTTAACTTCTCGAAACCCGGTTTACCTTGATGAAACATCCACCCTTCTGCTAAGATTGGCGGAAGATACAAGAATGTGAATCATCGATATCAATTTGCGTTCCATGAAAAAACACATTCTCATGGCCGCGCATCGAAATCTCATATTGGAGTTGAAGACATGGCAAATGTAAACAAGAAAAAAGGAGTCCTCGGTATTCTGACGGGAGGCGGCGACGTGCCGGGGCTCAATCCGGCAATTCGGGCGGTCACGATTCGCGCCCTGCGCGAAGGATATGAAGTCATCGGCTTCCGCCGCGGCTGGGCAGGGACGATCAACGTCCTTCGCGATAAAAAAGCCGACAACAGCAAGAGTTACATGACGCTCACGGAAGAAATCGTCAACAAAGCCGGCAGGACCGGCGGCACCTTCATCCACACTTCGCGCACGAATCCAAGCCGTGTCGTCAAGGATAAGGTGCCTGTCCACCTCCAGGATACGTACAACGAGGAGACAAACGATCTCACTCCCGAGGTGCTCAAGAACCTCGATTTTCTCGGTATCGACTATTTGATCCCCATCGGTGGTGACGACACCTTGAGCTATGCGGTCCGGCTGTTCCAAGAAGGCGTCAAATGCGTGGCCATCCCGAAGACCATGGACAACGACGTTCCAGGCACGGATTACTGTATCGGCTTTAGCACCGCCGTAACCCGGACGATCAGCCTGACCAATTTACTTCGAACCTCCGCGGGCTCCCACGAGCGCTTCCTGATCATCGAGGTGTTCGGACGCTACGCAGGTTTTACGGCGATGCTTCCCACCATGGCCGGCGCGGCTAATCGCTGCGTGATCCCGGAATACACATTCAAGATCGACAGGCTGGCGCAGCTGCTGGTCGAAGATCGCAACAAGAACCCAAGCAGATATTCCGTGGTGCTGGTCTCGGAAGGCGCGATGTTCGAGGGCGGCGAGATGATCATCAAAGACACCAATAAGGATGCTTTCGGCCACATGAAATTGGGCGGTGTCGGGGACCTGGTTTCCGCCAAACTGAAGGAAATCTCGGGCAAATACAACAACGGTAGACAGATCAGTACGATCACCCAACGCCTGGCCTACCTGGTGCGTGGCGGCGATCCGGATGCGATCGACTCGATCGTACCCATGGCCTACGGAAACCTGGCGCTGGACCTGATCCTGGCCGGCGTACACGGCCGTCTCGTCGTTCTGAAAAACGGCCGCTACGATAACGTGCCGATCGACGTCGTGACCAGCACATCGAAATTGGTCGACGTCGATAAATTTTACAACACGGATCGCTTGCGCCCGCATTACAAGAGCTTCGAAATGAAACCGCTCTTCATCATGACTAGTGAGTGATTGACCGTTCGAGACAGGAGAGATGAATCAGCGCATGAACGCTGTGCGCCCTCGCTATCTTCGTCTGCACAAGGAAGGTGAACTGCAACGCCGCGCGCACGTTGCGCGCCAACATGAACGGGCATGCGACCTGTGTGCGCGCTACTGTCGTGTCGATCGATCGCAGCGCGTGGGCGCCTGCCGCACGAAATTGAAGGCGCTCGTCGCCTCTTACGGTCCGCACCACGGAGAAGAAGATCCCCTGCGCGGTTGGCGAGGTTCCGGAACGATCTTCTTCTCGTGGTGCAACTTACGCTGCCAGTACTGCCAGAACGCAGACATCAGCCAGAGTCCCGCCGGCCGGGAAGTGGATTCCCGGGAACTGGCCGCGATCATGCTCAGCCTGCAGGAATCGGGCTGCCACAATTTGAATTTCGTCTCGCCCTCCCACGTCGTTGCCGAAATCCTTGAAGCGCTGGTGATCGCCGTCGATCATGGGCTGCATCTCCCGCTTGTCTACAATACCGGTGGATTCGATTCCGTCGAAGCGCTGGCACTGCTCGAGGACGTCGTCGATATCTACATGCCGGACATGAAATACAGCGACCGCCTCACCGCCCGCCGCCTGTCGAAAGTCGGCAACTACCCGGAAGTCAACCGCAGCGCGGTAAAGGAAATGCATCGCCAGGTGGGAGACCTTCGACTCGACCCGGCGGGCATCGCCCAGCGGGGCCTGTTGGTGCGGCACCTCGTCCTGCCGCACGATCTCGCGGGCACGGAAGGCGTGGTGCAGTTTATCGCAGACGAGATTTCCAAAGAAACCTATTTGAACGTCATGGGACAATACCGTCCGGCCTTCAAGGCACATCGAATCGAGCACCTCGACCGAAATCTGCGCCCAGAGGAATACCAGCGCGGCGTCGAGTTGGCCCGGGCGGCCGGACTGACCCGCCTGGACAAACGTACACGAACGCCACGCCTGATCTTCTGACGCATGTCAGGAAAACCGGCTGGCGGCAGCGAAGCGAAACGCCCGGTACTCAATGCAGCCGGGCGTTGGTTTGTTTCCGGATTTTTGGGCGTGAATCAGCGGCTGATCATGCGCGCAATCTCAAAGTAACGCGGATTTGGGGACTGCTTGCGTGAGATCACTTTTTCCAACGGAGTGCCCACGATCGCTCCATCCTGCAAGCCGACCATTATGTCGGTTTTCCCGTCCAATAACAATTCGACCGCCCGGACGCCCAAGCGGGAAGCCAGCATGCGGTCGAACGCAGTCGGACTGCCGCCTCGCGGCACGTGACCCAGGATGGTCACCCGGGTTTCAAACCCGATGTCCCGCGCATTGAGTTCCGCGGCGATTTCGCTGCACTTGAGCTTCGCACCTTCCGCAACGACCACGATGGCGGAGTTCTTGCCGCGCGCGTAGGCGTTTTCGAGCACCTCGGCGACCTCGTCAATCGTGGCTTCCTCCTCGGGCACGATGATCATCTCCGCGCCGCACACGATTCCGACCTGCAAGGCCAGATAGCCGCATCCCCTGCCCATCGTCTCGACCAGAAAGGCGCGTTGATGGGAAGAGGCCGTGTCGCGTAGCTTGTCCACGGCTTCCATGATGGTGTTCAAGGCCGTATCGACGCCAATGGACATCTCCGTGCCGTAGATGTCGTTGTCGATCGACGCCGGAGCGCCCACGACCGGGAATTCGTACCCCGCCAAAGCATGGGCGCCGTGCATCGAACCATCGCCGCCGATCACGATCAGACCGTCAATTTCGGATTCATTCAACTCGCGCAGCGCCTCGCGCTGCCCCTTCTTGGTTTTGAATTCGGGGCAGCGAGCCGTTCGCAGGAACGTTCCGCCGCGCTGCAGGATTCCGCCCACATCCCGGGCGCGAAGTTCTTCCATTTCCCCGCGAATCAGGCCGTCGAAGCCCTCGTAGATTCCCATGACCTCAACGTTCTTCGTGATTGCAGTGCGCACAGCGGCGCGAATACAGGGATTGATTCCAGAGGCATCACCGCCGGAAGATAGTATTCCCATACGTTTGATTTTTGTCGCTGTCATTGCATCCTCAACGGTTCTACTCGAATTGTACCTTCTCCCAGCAAAGATAATAACTGCGAATGTAACTCGGGGCAATAGCCTGTCGTCGAGTTCGGAAATTCAAGATGATATCTGCGGGAAGCTTCAAACACGTGAAACACGTATTTATCGTTGCCCGGATACGAGGTCAGCAAACCATGCACTCGCCGCATGCGCAGGGTGTCCTTGTTGCGGTCGCCGGAAGATTTCAGCAGGATCGTCAATATCTGTGGGTTCGAACTTCCCCCACGCGAAGATTCCACATCGGGCCCGTAATTCGAAGCCCGAGCGGTGGGCTCCTCGACCGAAGGACGATTTTTGCCGTTGCCGGAAGGCGGGCTTTCCTCCTTCTTCTCCGCTTGTGACTCGGCGAGTTCCCCTGGAGTCTGCTGCGCATCTCCCTGCGTTGCTTCGGGCTGCAGCGTCGCATCGACGGATTCCATCGGCGGCTCACTTTCGGCGATGGACAGATGAACTTCCTCAACGGCCGTCTCGAAATCTTCGGGGAAGGATTCGACCGGCGCTGGTTCTTCAATCATCGCGTCGACGACGTTCGTTTCGGGGATCCCTTCCAGCTTCGTCTCGCGGAATTTGTCGGATTTTCCCTCGGGCAGCTCGGCGGTGATATGGTCGACCAGGATCTTGGGTTCCCCTCGCTCCAGGTCGACCTTGCCTTTCACGATCACGATCATGTCCTCGTGGAGCCAGTCCGTGACCCTGCTCCAAACCCGGCTGAAGACGACCAGTTCGATGTTTCCCTGCAGATCCTCGAGCGTCACGAAACCCATCGGTTTTCCGCTGCGAGTCTGATAGGGGCGAACGTGACTGACTTCACCGGCCACGACGACCGTTTGCCCGTGAATGGCGTCTTCCAATTCTGCGCTGTAGTGCGTGACGGTTTCCGAGAGTGTATCGATGTACGGCGTCAATGGGTGGTCAGAAACATAAACACCGAGGAGTTCCTTTTCCCAACGAAGCTGACGGCGTCGCGGTATTCCTACCGCAGCGGCGTCGAACTGCGGGCTTTCCGCTGCAGCAGAAGACGAGTCGAAAAACGTCATTTGCCCGACTTCGACGGCGCGGAAATGCGAAGCCGATACCGCCATCAAACGATCGGTCGATTCGAGCACGGCGGCGCGATCGGCCAACGAATCGATGGCGCCCACGCGGGCGAGGCTTTCGATGGCGCGCCGCCCGACCTGGCGTAAGTCCACGCGTTGAGCGAAGTCCGTGAGTGATTTAAATACTCCGCCCGTTTCCCGGGCGTCCAGGATTTTTTCGATGGCGCCTTCTCCAACGTTTTTAATCGCACCCAATCCAAAGCGAATCGCCCCCGGAGATTCTTCATCCGTCCTGGGTTCGATTTGGAAATCGAGCCCGCTGTGATTGATATCCGGCGGCAGGACGTCGAATCCCCGGCGCCGGCAGTCTGCAATGTAAATTGCCACCTTGTCGCTGTCGTGTTTGAAAACGGAAAGCAAAGCCGTCATGTACTCCAGTGCGTAGTGTGCCTTGAGATATGCCGTTTCCACGCAGATCACGGCATAGTCGGCGGCGTGACCTTTGGGAAAACCGTAGCGGGCGAAGGTCTCCCACTGATCGAAAATCGTGTTGGCCGCACTCTCCGGGATGTCGTTCTCGACGGCGCCTTTGACGAAGGTGCTGCGGTGCTTGCGTAAGACTGCCGCTTTCTTCTTCGCCACGGCCTTGCGTAGATTATCCGCATCGGAGGCCGAATAGCCGGCCAAATTCATGGCCGTATACATTATTTGCTCTTGATAAACGGTAATGCCGAATGTCTCTTTCAGGATCGGTTCCAAAGCCGGGTGCAGGTACTCGATGCGCTCCTGGCCATGCATTCGGCGGATGTAATCGGGGATCTTCTCGATCGGGCCGGGTCGATACAGCGCGACCATGGCAACCACGTTCGCAAGTTCGCGCGGTTTCATCTCGATCAGATTGCGGCGCATTCCCGCGCCTTCAACCTGGAAGACTCCCAAGACGTCTCCGCGGCCCAGCAGCTCGAACGTATCGGGATCGTCGAGAGGAATGGAATGAATATCCAGATCGATCCCGTGGTTCTCGCGGATCAGGCGGCAGGCTCTGGCCATCACCGTGAGCGTCGAGAGACCCAGGAAATCGACCTTGAGCAGTCCGAGCGAATCGAGCACGTTCATTTCAAACTGCGTGACGGCACCGACGGGATTGTCGTCCTGATGACCGCCAGTAGGGCGATGTAAGGGAATGTATTCCGTGATGGGCAAATCTGTGATGATCACGCCCGCGGCGTGCGTACCAGCGTTGCGCGCGACGCCTTCCAGTTGAGCCGCCGTGTCGATCAGTTCCCGCAGGTAAGACGTCTCGCTGCAGGCTTCCCGCAGCGCATCGACGGTCTTGAGCGCCTCGGGAATGCTGACCGGCTTTCCGGGGATGTTGGGCACCATTTTAGCGATACGGTCGACTTCGGGAAGCGGGATGTCCAACACCCGGCCGACGTCCCGAATCGCCGCACGCGCGCCCAGGGTGCCGAACGTGATGATCTGCGCCACGCGATCCCGGCCGTACTTGTTGGCCGTATACTCCAGCATTTTACAGCGCAAATCGTCCTGGAAATCGAGGTCGATATCCGGCATGGAGACACGTCCCGGATTAAGGAAGCGCTCGAAAATCAGCCCGTGATCGATGGGATCGACGAGAGTGATACCGAGACAGTAGGCCACGATCGAACCGGCCGCCGAACCGCGCGCGTTGTACCAGATGCCCTGTTCACGCGCATAGCGGCACAAATCCCAGACGATGAGGAAGTAGGTGTCGAATCCCATGTTGTGGATGATGGAGAGTTCGTATTCGAGCCGTTGCTGATAAACCGCATCCGAAGCGTGATCGCCGTAGCGCCCGCGCAGCCCGGCGTCGCACAACTCGCGAAGATACGACTGCGGTGTATACCCCTCCGGCACTTCGAAATTGGGCAGATGATAACCCTTGAAATCGAGATCCACATTACAGCGTTCGGCGATGAGCAGCGTGTTCTCCAGCGCGCCGGGCACATGGCCGAAGAGCTGCGCCATTTCTTCTGCCGGGCGTAGATAATACGATGGATCCGTCATGCGCATGCGATCCGGATCGCTTCGCACGGCTCCCGTTTGGATGCAGAGCAGGATGTCCTGCAAGGCAGCGTCTTGTGGATTTACATAATGCACGTCGTTCGTGGCGATGAAGTTCGCTTGATAGTGTTTTCCGAGGTCGATCAACTGCTGGTTTACCGCAGGCAGTTCGGGGATGTCGTGATGCTGTAATTCGAAGAAAAAGCGATCGCGCCCGAAAACATCGTAATACCAATCGAGACGTTCGCGAGCGTGATCCGGGCGGCCCTGCAGCAGCGCACGCGGGATCTCCCCCGACATGCAGCCGGTCGTGCAGATCAACCCCTCGCTGTGCTCGGCGAGAAATTCGCGATCGATGCGAGGCCGGTAATAAAAGCCATCCAGCTGAGCTGCAGTGGCAATCTTCAGCAGATTCTTGTAACCCGTTTGATTCTCGGCGAGAAGTAGAAGATGAAAGGATCGCCCGTCCATTTTCGGATCGCGATCCTTCATGCCGCGGGCGGCGAGGTACGTTTCCATGCCGATGATCGGCTTGATACCTGCTTTGCGCGCCTGTTGATAGAAAGAGACGATCCCAAACATGGCGCCGTGATCCGTCAGGGCGATGGCCGGCATATCGAGTTCAGCCGCGCGTCGCACCAGTTTCGGAATCCGGCTCAGGCCATCCAGCAAGGAATACTCAGAATGTACGTGCAAGTGGACAAATGACATCTGCAACCTGAGTCCTTGAGGATGTGAGGCATTATAGCGCATCCCCCAACCCTCGCGCTAGTCTTCAGACCGCAATTTATAAAATTTTAAGGTTCCCCACAGGTCGATCGTCACGAAAAGTAAATTATGGCGTCCGCTAAATAGGACATAAAGGAATCACAAGGGAGTGATTTGCCATCACTCCCTTGCGTTCGTTCCTCACGAACGGACCTTTATCAAGAGGGATCCAATGTCGAAGGAGTTCCGTCCGCACTTTTCTTCGCTGAATGTTCCGGCCTCACTGATCCTTGCCCTCCTCGGATTCGTCCGGACTCTTTTTGGACGAGGATTCCGCTTCTGCGGCCATACTGGGAGGGCTGAATTCGGGCTCAATGTATGGGTAGGTTCGTGTACCGAAACGGGTCAGCAAGACCGCCCCCAGACCGAAAGCCCCGACCAACAGGGAGAAGAGAAAACCGAAACACGGGATGAACACGATCCCACCGACGACCAGGCTGAGCACGAGCGTGCCCAACCCCGCGGACAACACCGGCTGGAAATCCTGATTGAGCGCCTTTTCGAGCCGGTTCCCCACTTCATAACCGAGCACGACGATGCCGAAGACCCAGGCCACCCCAAATACCAGGAACCCGACGAGTGAGACCGGGATCAAGCAGACCGTGACGATGAGAAGGGTCAACACGGGCATGACCACGAAAAGGGTCAGCAAACCCAATCCTCCGGCTGCGGCGGGCTTGGTGATCACGACTTGCGCCGCCGTTCGAGTGGGTTTCGGCCAGAACAGCACCACCATCACCGCGATCGCCGTCATCAGGAAACTCATGAATAGGTACGAGATCACTCGCGCCTCGATACTCATTCCGAAGCCCGGCAGGGGTGGTACGGAGAGACGATCGAATTCGAACTCGAAATTCTCAAAATCGTAAGGGATCGCAAAATCCGTGCCGCTGATGATATCACCCTGGATCTGTGCCGCATCCGCGTTCAGATTCCCACCCAGCGTAGCCACGTCACCTTGGATCAACGCAGCAGGACCGAGATTGGTATTCCCTCCGACGATGATCACATCGCCATCGATCTGGCCGTAAACCTCGAGATTGCCGCCCAGCACGAGCACTGAGCCCGTGACGCGTGATTCTTCCTCCAGGTAGGCCGCCCCACCGATAACCGCCAGATCCCCATCGAGGATTTCTCCGCTTTCGAGGCGATAGGTGCCGCCAAGAACGACGCGGCCATCCGAGGATTCACTGGCAAATGCGGGCGTGGGAATGGCAAGAGTCAGCAGGACAATCAAACCCACAACTGCAGATAAACGTTTCATCTTATAACCTCCTACGAAACGGCAAAATGCCGAGACGATACATCGATGTAAACCATAAGGCAAACATCGTGAACAATACGAAAGGAATGGCAATACGATACCCCAGCGGAATGCTGGTGATCGTGCTCTCCAAGATCGTGCCCAGAATTTCCCGGGCCAGGTTCAGATGTACGAGCATGGCGGAAATGTTTTCGAACCAGGCGATGAATTGAGGAGCTACCAGTTGAAGCAGCGGCAAAAGCCGGGCACCAAGAACGAGCAGCAGCACAAACAAACCCGCCGTGAGCGTCGCCACGGATGATGTAGTCTCCCGCTGGCGTTCGATTCTTCGTTGACGTGCCAGGCGCGCGCGCCAGCGCTGCGTGAAACCCGGGCGAGGCGACAGCGTTGCCGCATTGAAAAACCGGCTTTCTACGGCATGCAGCGCTTCTGCATACGCAGCACACCGCGCACAAGAGGCAAGATGATCCTGCAGCAAGCGCGCCTCACTTCCGGAGAGCGCATCCTGCTCGAACAACCATTTCTCAAAGGGCTGATGCTTCATCATGTCTACCTCGCGTCGTCAAAAGACTGGTTTCCTGTTCCATCCACTGCTGTGCTACTTCACGCCGGGCCCGGTGCAACCGGCTTTTCACGGCCGAAACGGTAAGGGAAAGCGTTTGCGATATCTCCTCGTACGACATCTCATACCAGTAACGTAAAACGATCGCGGCACGGTCTTTCTCCGCCAATTGATGCAGCACGTTACGAACCGATTCCTCGGTCTCGGAACGGGCGACCATGGCTTCCGGACCCGGTTTGTCATCGGGCTTCTCCTGACTCGGAAGCAGGTCCTCCAAAGACAGGGCCAGAATGCGTTTCTTCCGCAGACGATCGATACAGTGATGCGAAGCGATGGAAAGCAGCCAGGTCGTGAACGAACGATTCAAATCGTAGCTGCCGAGTCCCTGATAGGCCTTGAGGAAGGATTCCTGCGCTGCGTCTTCCGCTTCCGCCCCGTCACCCAACATACGGTAGCAAAGGTTGTAGACGGGCGACTGATACGCTTCGACCAAACGAGCGAATGCATCATCATCGCCAAGCACGGCGAGGCCTATCCATTCCTGTTCCTGTGTCCGATCAGGCATACCCGTCTCTTTGTCCGCGAGCGTTTCTACTTCCTATACGCAGAGATTGTCCTCAGGTTGCACGTATTTTACAAGGATTTGAAATAATGAAGCGAGCAGGAGCACCGTACGCAATGACGGGATGAGGCGCGGCGCAGCGCTTACACCGCGACCCTGAACTGCGTTTCGTACAATTGGGCGTACATCCCGCCCATGGTCAGCAATTCATCGTGACGGCCCTGTTCGACCAGTCGGCCCTCATCGAGCACCAGAATCTGATCCGCACCGATGACCGTGCTCAGCCGGTGGGCGATCACGAATGAAGTTCTGCCCTGCATCACGACCTCCATCGCTTGTTGAATAAGCGCTTCGGATTGAGAATCGAGATGGCTGGTGGCTTCGTCCAGAATCAACACTTTCGGGTCTTTCAATAGAACGCGGGCGATGGCCACGCGCTGTTTCTCGCCACCAGAAAGTCGATAGCCGCGTTCGCCAACGACCGTATCGTAGCCGCGCGGCAAGGAGTCAATGAAACCGTGGATATTCGCGGCGCGGCAAGCGCGCTCGAGTTCCGCTTGCGTCGCATCGGGTTTGGCGTAGCGAAGGTTTTCCGCCAATGTCGTGTGGAACAGAAAAGTTTCTTGCGTGACCATGCCGACATTTTCGGCCAGCGAATCGATGGCCAGATCGCGGATATCATGGCCATCGAGTAGAACGCGGCCTTGCGTGGGGTCATACAGCCTGGGAATCAGGTACGTGATCGTCGTTTTTCCGGCTCCGCTCGGCCCGACGAGCGCTGCGATCTCGCCCGCGTTCACCTCAAAACTGACCTCTCGAAGTGCGTAGCGAATTTCGTCGTCGCCTTCAGGCGCGGTTCCACCGCCTTCCCTGGCCGGCGTTTCCGATATCACGTACGCGGCATGGCGTCCCCATCGAAAGCGGCGCACTTCCTCCAGGCCGACGATCGCTTCTTGGGAGCCTCTGTAACTGAAGGACACGTCATCAAAGCGGATGTGGCCTTGCGCATTCTTGAGGTAAATTGCATTCGGACGATCTTGGATCTCGATGGGCAAATCCATGACCTCGAAGACCCGTTCGAAACTGACCATCGAAGTGGCGAACTCAACCCGCGCATTGGTCATTGCCATGAGCGGGCCATACAGGTCACTCAGATATGCAGTGAATGCGACGATGGTGCCGATGGTGAAAGCGCCGCGCAGCACCAATTGACCACCCACCCAGAAGACCAGAGCCGTGCCGATGGCGCCGGACAAGCTCAGGGCGAGATTGAACCAACGGCCTACCACAGCCTGGCGCACGCCAATATCTCGCACGCCTGCAGCTCGTTCTTCGAATCGTGCAATCTCGGATTTATGACGCCCGAAAATCTTGATCAACAGCGCGCCGCTGATGTTGAGCGTCTCATTCATCAGGGCATTCATGCGTGCGTTGAGATCCATCGATTCTCTTGCGATCCTGCGCAGCACCTTGCCAACCCGGCGTGCGGGCAGGACAAACAGCGGCAGAATGGCGATTCCGATCAGCGTCAAGCGCCACTCGAGTGACAACATCAATACCAACGTCGCGATCAAAGAGAAGATGTTGCTGACAATCGTAACCAGAGTTCCGGTTATGGCTCGCTGTGCGCCGATCACATCGTTGTTCAAGCGGGACATCATCTCACCCACTTGTGTATTCGTGTAGAACCGCAGACTCATGCTTTGCAAATGCGCATAAACGGAACGGCGCAGGTCGAATATGATGCCCTCACCGATGCGCGCACTGGTGTAGCGCTGGATCACTCCGAGCAGTCCGTTTGCCAGGGGCACTGCGACCATGCCCAACGCCAGCAGGTTGAGCCGTGTGAGATTCTTTTGTGGAATAGCGTGATCGATCAAATCCCGAATGAGCAGCGGCGGGATCAGCGCGAGCAACGAGATTGCCAGCATCGTGATCAATACAACGACGACGCCCTTCCAGTATGGGAAAGCATAATCGGACACTCGGCGCAGCAGCGCACGGCTTACTTCCGGTCGATCCTGATCCTCATCGTAGCGGATGTACGACCACCAACCCCCACTGTGCATACCCATCGGTGCTTACCTCAGATAGCCCTGGATTTTCAGTCAGGAACATTATATCGCAGCGTAGAAGCTCGTTAGCCGGAGCACACGAAAGCCAGGACGCTGGGTGCGATTGGGATTTCAACAAAGTCGGAGCATCTACAGCCGCAGGGACGATCGTGTGGCGTACCGGGGCGGCCGCATCAATCTACGAGGTTGTCTGCGGCATCTTCGCTTCCGAGATCGTCGGTGGCCAGATTGGAGAGAACAGGGAAATCCTCCATGAAGAGGATATTCTCGAAGGCATAGATTACCTCGGCCTGAATCGCCGAGGTTGCGATGCTGGGGACCATGCACTTCGCAGAGTAGAAAACGTGATCGTGGACGGAGATCAACTCGGTTTTCCGAATTTCGACTTCCAGCCACACATTCTTCCGCACGTCGTTGGTGTAAAAGGCGTAATCATCCGGAAAACATTGATCCATCATCCCGTTCCCCAGGCCAAAAAAGATGGGGGTATCTTCGATCTGGAGAACGCCTTGCGGTACGTGCGCGCCGTGACCGATGACGAGATCCGCACCGTATTGAACGGCTGCAAGAGCGAATTGCACTTGATTTTCTGTAACCGCTCGCTCGAATTCCTTTCCACTGTGAAACGTGACGATGAGGAAGTCGACCGCCGGTCTCAGTTTCTCCATGTCCTCTTTAAACACCTCCGCATCCATCGGCATGACGCCCGCGTGGTCTGAGTCGGCGACCCATGCATCGATGATCACGTTGGTATCGGCGTACGCCAGGATCCCGATCACCGTTCCGTCGAGCTCGAGGACGTATGGCGCCCGAGCCGTCGAGAGATCTTTGCCGGCGCCGAGAACGCTGATTCCGGCATCCGAAAGAGTCTTGATCCCATGGCGCATGCACGCTTCACCCAGATTCATCGTATGGTTGTTGGCTTGATCGATCGCCAACGCCGTCTCCCCCAGTTCGGTCTGCAAACCAATCAGGGAAGCAGGAGTCACCCAAAGGATGTTACTCCCGCGGGGCTTCAGATCGAAACCGGCTTCGACGGGATCACACAGCCCGCCTTCTGCGTTGAAGAACACGAGGTCCATACCCTGCATCAACGGCAGCAGGTTTACGAAGGAATCGACCAGGGGAACATGCCAATCCGGATTGTCTCCCCAACGTCCTTCGTTTACATCGCCGCCAAAGAGTAAATGTACGGAATCCTGAGGGGTGTCTGCGGCTTTCGGCTCCGGTTCGGAAACGATGGAAGACAGCTTTCCCGTAAGCGGTGCCGGGGTAGGACTCACGATCGACTCGACTTCCTGGAACGCATCAGAGGGATGTAGTTGGGTTTGTGGGAGCACGACTTCTTCAACCGATTCAAGGGCAACCGGATTGATTATGGGGAAGAACGATATCACCAGGGCGAATGAAACCATGAGGCTCAAACCGAAGCCCATGGCCAAGTAGAGACTGTGCTGTGGCCTGATGAGACCATTCTCCACGTTATCAACCTATCGAGTTCGCGATTTTGGCGATCGAGGTGGCCTGCCGGCGCAGGCAGGACATGATCGTAAAACGTCGCTGTACGAGCTTGGATACTTATTGAACCATTGCTTAATGTGTTTTTCATAGGGGAAATATCTCCCAATACCCGCTTCTATTATTTATGTCGAGTTCGATTCAGAATTCCATAGAATCAAGTTGCCCCAGACCGGTTGGATGGACCACGCATCATCGATCGCTGCACTCCTCTCAAAAGCAAGCGTTCAGCCGAAGTTTTCACCCACCGAATCGAAGTGTTATACTGCGACAAGCAAGCGCACACTGTTCTTACATCACCGAGTCGACGACGCAGCCCAAAGGAACTCTCGGAAACGATTGCGCCAATGCGGGGAAGAAAAGGTGAAAAAATCGCTAAACAAGGAAGACATTTTCCCTGCCAGTGAGAGGAATGAGAACTCCAAACTCGCGGAACTCCTGGCAACCGATGCACCAGGCGCGTATGCGATCGTCATCCTACTGAAGCGGCGCTGCGATCTGCCCGTAGGACGGTTGGGAATCCACTCATTTGCACCCGGTTATTCCATCTATCTCGGCAGCGCGCTCGGTCCCGGAGGGGTGCGGGCAAGAGTCCAGCGTCATCTGCGCTGCACGACGATGAAACCGGCGCATTGGCAAGTTGACCGTCTCCTGGCTGTGGGCGAGATCGTCGAAGTGTGGTGGAGATACGGAAAAGAACGTATGGAGTGCCTTTGGTCCGCAAGGCTGAGCAAGATCGGCAGCATTCAAGTTCCAGGATTTGGCGCCTCGGACTGCCGCTGCCCCGGCCATCTCGTACGCTTCGAAGATCGAAACCGCGTATCGATCGCTTACAAACATCTCGGAGTCGATCTTCATCGGCAGAAAATCGTCGAAACTCATCCGCTCGCGCCGCCCGGTTAGGAGGGAAACATCATGGATCGAGAAATTCTCATCTCTGCGGGGGACGTTGCCGCGTTCGCACGCCTGTTTGAAAACGAGACCGCCAGAGTCATTTGGGAAGCACTTCCGCTGAACGGGATCGCTCACCGCTGGGGTGAGGAAATATACTTCGATATTCCGGTCGTGATTCCAGAATCAGATGATGCCCGCCAAGAAATGCGGATTGGGGAACTGGCGTACTGGCCGGCCGGGAACGCGTTCTGCATCTTCTTCGGCCGCACACCGATCAGCGAGGGTCAAACGCCAAAAGCGTACGCCAACGTCAACCCCTTCGGGATCATCGAACAGAACGCAGGCGTCTTCACCGCGATCAACGACGGTGCACAAATTACGATATCCAGAAGAGGTAAAACTTCATAGATCGAGCCAGTACGCGCGAGTGTATCGACGTTGAGATGATCTCAGTAGGCGTACAGATTGCCGAACGGCCGGGACGAAAACGGGATGAGTTTGGTGTAGTGATCCTTGAGCAAATCTTTCACCTTCAAGCGCACGTCGCCGCAGTATTCGCGTAGATGCTCCTCGACCGCAGCCATGTCCTCATCCGTCGGGTCGCGGATGCCGACTTCCTTCCCGACCTGGTACTCCTGCACTTCCCCACGGATGTAGATCGTTCCACCGTGCATTCCGGTGCCGACGTAATTTCCCACGCACGAACGCCCGTTCAGTTGATCGATGCCCAAAACGATAATGAGACCTCCCGCCATGTACTCCCCCAGAAAATCGCCTGCACCGCCGCCGATAACGATCACAGGTTGTTTATCCTCATAGGATTTCATGTGGATTCCCACACGGTAACCGACATTTCCCCGCACGAAGAGCTTTCCGCCTCGCATGGCGTATCCCAGGATGTCGCCCGCATCTCCCCTGACGATCACCTTGCCGGCGTTCATCGTGTTGCCCACGCCATCTTGTGCGTTCTCGCTGACTTCGATCGTCGGCCCGTCCATAAACGAAGCCAGGGCGTTGCCCGGCACGCCGTTTACCTCGAGGTGCACCTGGGCTTTCAACCCCCCGCCGATGTAGCGTTGGCCGTTCACGTCATCCAGACGAATGTCCCGCTCTCCTGCGGCCACTGCCTGGCGAATCTTTCGGTTGAGTTCTTGATAATGAACGCCTTTGGCGTTGATTTTCATAGGTACACCCCTTCGCCCTCCACAAGATGCTTGCGATAATCCTTCGGCAGGGAAATCAACCCAAAGTCCTCACTCAGGAGCACGTCACGGAAGCTGCTCACGTCCATCTGCTCTCGAATCAACCCTGTGTAGATGCCCGCCCGGTCGATGTCGCGCACCAGGATCGCGCCTACGATGACGCCGTCACGAAGCACGACTTTCTTATACGCATCCCGCTTTCGATCGAAATGCTTGAGCACTTCAAGACCGTTCTCTTCCGCCTGCATTATGCCGACGGATATCGTGGGGACGTCGAAAAGTTGGATGGAATTCATGGCGAAACTGCCGGGGTACGCTTTACAGCCGCCCGCCATGTTGCACCCCGCAACCCAACCCTGTTTGTACGCATTCGGCCAGATGGCAATCGGACGCACCTTGTTGAGCAGAATGTCACGCACTTCGACGACGTCGCCGGCAGCATAGACATCCTCGACTGCCGTCTGCATATGCTCGTCGACCTGAATGCCCTGTGCGGTCTGAATCGGCGTGTTTTCGACCAGCGAAATGTTGGGCCGGACGCCGATGCCAAACACCACCATTTGACACTCGATGCGGCGGTGGTCTTTAAGCACGACACCGCCGATGCGATTCTTGTACTGCAAGATTCGTTCGACGGTGTTACCGGTCACCAGCGCAATTCCCTTTTGCGCCAGCCGTCGTTGGACGATTTCGGAGGCCTTTTGGTCGAAATTCGCGCTCATGATTCGATCCATGAGTTCGATGATGGTCACTTCGAGTCCGAGTTCGTCGAAGGCCTCAGCGGCCTTGAGTCCGATCAAACCGCCGCCGATCACCACCACCCGCGACACGGAATACGTCTCGAGATATTCTTGAATCGCCCTGGCGTCGTCCCATCCCATGAGGGTGAAAACCCCCTTCAATTGGGAACCATCTACCTGCGGCACGACCGCCGACCCGCCCGTGGCGATGAGCAGCTTTTCGAAATTCAACTGCGAACCGTCATCTATTACGAGACGCCGTTCCAGGACATCCAGCTCGCATACTTCCCTGCCCAGGATCGTGCGAACCCCTTTGCGCTCGTAAAAACCGTCATCTCGATAATACATGCGAGATTCGTCTACGTGGCCGGCGAGCAGGTAGGTGATCAAGGGCCGGGAGTAGGCTCGATATTTTTCACGGGAGACGATCACGATTTCGCCCGTGTCGTCTTGCGAGCGGATCGCCTCCACGGCACCGATTGCCGCGGCAGAATTGCCGATGATCGTGTAACTCATGCGACGACCCTTTCTTCGAAGGTGATCGCCTCATTGGGACAGTTCCGAACGCAGACCGGGATTTCCTCCCCCAAACACAGGTCACATTTCGAAGCCACCTTCTTCACTTCCAAATCCCGCTTGATCACCCCAAAGGGGCACACCATGATGCACATCCAACAGCCCACGCATTTTTCTTCATCGCACAGAACGGCATTCGTCTCTTCATCCCGCTGCATGGCGCCGGTGATACACGCCTCCACACACGGCGCTTCTTCGCAGTGGCGGCACTGCAGTGCAAACGACAGGTACCCCTGTTCTTCCACCACGAGCATGGCCATGGCGCGCGGAAATTCTTCCTTGAAGGCTTTTACGATTTTCTTCGACTCCGAATGGCGCACGAGGCAGTGAATTTCACACAACCGGCATCCGATGCAGTACTCCTCGTGAATGTAAATTCGCTTCATATACGTCTCCCGAGTTGCTCCGCCTACCAAGCTTCGCCGGCCGCTTTGATACCCAGGATATCCAATTCGCTCTGGGTCATTCCGACGCCGCGCAAGTGTTCCCGATTGCCGCGCAGACTCTCGATGGCGTTGATCCCCATGCCTCCCAGCATTTCTTTGATCTCCAACGACCAACCCCGCAGCAGATTGACCAGACGCCGCTGGGCGATGTTGGGATTGAGGCGTTTGGTGAGATACGGATCCTGGGTGGCGATGCCCCAATTACACTTGCCCGTGTAGCATTTCTGGCACAGATGGCAGCCCATCGCCACCAGTGCAGAAGTAGCGATGTAAACCGCATCGGCACCGAGCGCGATCGCCTTGACGATGTCGGCGCTGTTGCGGAAACCTCCACCGGCGATGATCGAAGCACGATGGCGAATCCCCTCTTCCCGCAGCCGCTGGTCGACCGCCGCGATGGCCAGCTCGATGGGAAGCCCCACATGGTCACGGATCATGGTCGGTGCAGCGCCGGTACCACCGCGCAAACCGTCGATGGCCACGATGTCCGCACCGGCCCGGATGATCCCGCTGGCGATCGGCGCCACGTTGTGAACCGCAGCGATCTTCACGCTCACCGGTTTGCTATAGCCGGTGGCTTCTTTCAAGGCGAATATCAGTTGGCGCAGGTCTTCGATGGAGTAAATGTCGTGATGCGGTGCCGGCGAAAGGGCATCCGTCCCGGCCGGGATCATGCGCGTCTTGGAGATTTCCTCGCTCACTTTCTCGCCGGGCAGATGGCCGCCGATGCCCGGTTTCGCGCCCTGGCCGATCTTGATTTCGATCGCCGCAGCCACATCCAGATATTCCGCGTGAACGCCGAATCGCCCGGATGCGACCTGTGCGATCGTGTTTCCGCCGAAACGATAGAAATCCTTATGCAGCCCGCCTTCACCGGTGTTGTAGAAGGTGCCCGCTTTCTGCGCCGCCGCCGCCAGCGCCAAACAGGCGTTGTAGCTGATCGAGCCGTACGACATGGCGGAGAACAGAATGGGCGTTTCGAGCATCAACTGCGGGCTCAATTCGGTCGTAAGGTCGTAGCCCGCGTTCGTGCGTGCGAGCGTGACGCGCTCGGGTTTGCTTCCCAGGAAGGTGCGCAGTTCCATGGGCTCCCGCAGAGGATCGATGGAGGGATTGGTGACTTGCGAGGCGTTGAGCAGCATGCGGTCGAAATACGAAGGCAGCTGCCGGTCACAACCCATTCCGGTCAGAAGGACGCCGCCCGATTCCGCTTGCTTGTAGATGTTCTTGATCGTCTGGGCCGTCCAATTGGCGTTGGACTTGTAATGATTCGGATTCTGCATGATCGTGATCGCATTCGTCGGGCACAGCGTGGCGCAGCGGTGGCAACCGACGCAGTTGCGTTCGTCGCTGATCACGCAGTCATCGTCCGCATCGTAGACGTGACAATCGTTTGCACATTGACGCACACAGACCTGGCAGGCAATGCAGCGGTCCATGTCGCGCGCTATTCGAAATTCGGAGGGATAAAGGGATAATGTCACCGTTTCAGACCTTCTCTTCTGTGTCTAGTGCGATAACTGCATCTGGAACAATTCCAGGCGCCGCATTGAAGCCGGCGTTTCCACATGCGGTGATTTCAACAGGCCGATCACCGGTTCGCCTGCTCTCGGCATCCAGACCTGCGCCGGCTTCGGACAGATTTCACGAATGGCGGAATCCTCACTGGCGATGTAGAGCATGTCGCCGTCGCGTGCCGCAATCAGCGGCCTCAGCTTCATGCGATCGCTCAGTCCCACGATGCCGTTCGCATGACCGATAACCACGGCAAAAGGACCATTGACGAGCGCACTTGCATACACCGTCCGGAGCGTGCGAAAAATTTCACGCTGCTTTTCGTCCATGCGCTCGATTTCATCCCAAAAATGCGCACAAACGATCTTCGCGGCGATCTCGATGGGCATGCGATGTTTGCGGATGAGCAAATCGAACAGGTATGCGAGGACTTCCGTATCCGTGAAACAGGTACATTGATAGCCGAAGTGTTCCAGATAACGTTTATTTATGCCGTAGGAGGAAATCTCGCCGTTGTGGATCACGCTCCAATCGAGCAAACTGAAGGGATGCGCGCCGCCCCACCATCCCTGGCTGTTGGTGGGAAATCTGCCGTGGCCCGTCCAGATGTAAGCCTGATACTCATCCAGGCGATAATACGCCCCGATGTCTTCGGGGTAGCCCACGCCTTTGAAGACTCCCATGTTCTTGCCGCAAGAAGCGACGAAGGCGCCCTCGATTTTGGCGTTGATGTCCATCACCATCCGCACGATGGTATCTTCTTCCTCGCCGTCCTGCGCCGACTCCGGCTTAAGCTTCAAAAAATAGCGCCAGAGAATGGGAGGATTCGACACGAGTTCATTGCGCCGCGTGGGAATAGGCTCGTCCATTTCGATGGAGCATCTCAACTTGAGATAGGCCTCCGTCTCCGACTTCGCATTCGGATGGTCGAGCAGCATGTGAAAGGCGTAGCAGTCGGCGCGTTCGGGATAGATACCGTAAGCGGCAAAACCACCGCCCAGGCCGTTTCCACGCTCGTGCATGGAAGCCATGGCCGTGATCACGCGATCGCCGGGAATTACCTTTCCGCGCTCGTTCATAAAACCCACGATGCCGCACCCGCTCATATCTTTTTCGTACAATTGACCCATTCCCGTCTCCCACGACACCAGGTGATATTAAAAAAGACACCCCGGCGATCCTTCTTGCCGTTGGGCGTCCTTGCCGAACTCAACGTCTTCGTCGAAGAGAGTCGAGGTCCCCTTACTCATGACCTCGGCCAAACACGTCATCGTGTTAGCCGTATGATAAATGAAAAAATCGGCTTGTCAAGTGATACCGGGGAAGGCAGGCTAAGATTTCAGTTCATTGGCCAAAATAATCGCTTCGGCGATCTCGCGCATCGAACGACGGGAATTCATGCTTTTCTTACGCATCATTTGAAAGGCATCATCTTCCTGCAGGCCCAAATCCTTCATCAGCATCCCCTTCGCCCGTTCGATTAGTTTGCGCGATTCCAGTTCCTCCCGGATAACTTTCGAGCGCACCATTAATTCCGTATTTTCGATACAGATCGCGGCCTGGTTGGCCACGGTGGTCAACAAATCCAGCTCGGTGTCCGAGAAGTCGTGCTCGTAGGAAGTGTAGCAGTTGATCACGCCGATGACACGATCGCGAACTTTCATGGGCACGCTGAGCATGGAGCGCAAGCCCATTTTCTTTGCAAGATCTTTTTCCTTGTAGCGCGGCTCTTTCAAGACGTCGGGTATGATCGCCGGCTCATCCCGCTGCGCCACGAAACCGACGACGCCTTCGCCCAGGCCGAGGCTCCGTTCCTTCAGGTAATCCTTGTTCATCGTCTGGGCAGCCCGCACGCGCAGGCACTTTTCATCCTCTTCGATCAACCAGAGCGAACACACCTTGGAGTTCATCGCCTGCGCGGTCACCGTCACGATGAGGCGCAATACGTCCTCGATGTAGCGGTCAGATGAGATTGCCGCGCTGAACTCCTACAACGCTTGAATTTGTTCCGCATACGAGATGTCGTGCTCTTCGGACAAACGAGACTCCTTCGCCATGGTTTTGTTTGTATTTACTGGATTATGGCGGGAAAGTCAACTTGGTGGAAGATGTGTGCAGATCATAAAACGGTGATGCTGCAGGGAGAGTACGTACTCGTCAGGGCAATACCTTCAGCATATACGTTCCCACCAACTTATAACCCAGCTTCTGATAATAACCGCGTGTTCCCAACGCCGAAATTACCGCCAGATTTTCGTAGCCCGACGTACGGGCAATCGTTTCCGCACGCCTCATCAGGTCCGTTCCCAGCCCGGCATGTTGGGCGGCGCCGTCCGCATTTTCGCCGACTTCGAGGGATTGCCCGTAAATATGCAGTTCACGCACGAGCGCACTGTGGGCCAATTCGGCCAATCCGCTCTCCGGTGATGCAGGACCGGGCAGCGAAAGTCGCACATAGCCCGCCAGGCGATCCTGCGAAGTTACGATGGAAAGGAAATGCTCCTCCGCGCCGCCGGCCTGATAGACCTCGTCCTGAATCTCGACCCGCTCCGCATCGATCGGACGTCCGCGCACCTCACGACAGCGGATGCATTCACATCGTTCGCCGCGCCGTTTCAACTCCCGCTGCACGTCCTGCCGCAGGCTCGTGCGTTTGTTGCCCGCGACGACGTTGTCGGAGGGGATGTCGCGCACGACGCGATTGACACGGCAGTAGTGCGGGATCAGCGGTTTGATGTCGGCGATCAAATCCACGAGTTCTTTCGTGGTGTACGGGGTGTACTCGCCCCGTTCCCAATACGCGTACAATTCGGTGTCCTCGAGCAATTGGCAGGGATAGATTTTTATTTCATCCGGGCGCAATCCGGGATCGTCCCAGAGACGAGCGAAATCCTCGGCATCTGATTCGAGTGTTGCCCCGAGCAGATTGGGCATCCAATGCAGCACCGTCTTGAAACCCGCCGCTCGCAGCAAACTCGTCGCCTTACGGGTTGCATCGACGGTATGTCCACGTTTGTTGAGCGCCAGGATGCGGTCGTCCTGGCTCTGGCTGCCCATCTGCACCTTGGTCACGCCCAGCGCGCGCAAGCGGGCGAGTTCCTCGTCGTCGATCCGATCGGGACGCGTTTCGACGACCAGGCCGACGTTGCGGTGGGCAGCCACGGCGTTGGCGCTCTGGGCCTCCGCCAATGAGGCGGATTCGAAACCGTTCATCACGTCCAGGCAGCGTTTCAGGAACCATTCTTGATAATCTGCTTTGTAAGCGCTCCACGTACCGCCCAGGATGAGAAGCTCGATCTTGTCCGTGGGATGGCCGATGGCTTCCAGCGCCTCGATACGAGCCCGGGTCTGATCGTAAGGATCGAAGGCATGATGCACGGCGCGCATGGCGCCGGGTTCGTCCGGCAGGTAGGACTTGGGCACGCGGCTGTCCGTCGGGCAGAAGATACATTCACCGGGACAGGGATACGGCTTGGTCATCACGGTGACCGTCGTGACGCCGGAAAGCGTACGCCCCGGCTTCATGCGAATGCGGGACAACAAGGACGGTTCTTCGTCGATCTCCCCCTGCTCGACGAGCCGGCGGTAGACCTGCACGACGATCGGCTTTCCCACGTAACCGCCCGAAGGCAGCGGATTTCCCCGGATCGCCTCCAGTATGGCGCGCCCTTCGATGACTTCGTCCAGGATCTTGCGAGCCTGTCGAAGCTGCTCGCGAGAATATTCGCGAGCCTCAAGCCAAGCCTGATCGCCTTCCATCGCGTATAATCCCAGTATGCGAGACGAGATAATCGACCGTTTGATACGTCTCAACCGAGGATTCTACCAGACCTTCGCCGCCTCCTTCGCCGAGACTCGGGCGCGGTTACAGCCCGGGGTGCTGCGAATCCTGGACGACGTCAACGCCAGCGATTCCATCCTCGACCTGGGATGCGGCAACGGTGAATTGGCGCGCACGCTTGCCCGCCGCGGTCACCGAGGCGTTTACTATGGGCTCGACAGCAGCCAAGCGCTGCTCGAAATCGCCCGTACTGATCGTTCGCATTCCAGGGCACATTTCATCGACTCCGATCTTACCGAATCCGGATGGTCCAGAGACCTGCCTTCGCCCTTCGATCGGGTTTTTGCATTTGCCGTGCTGCATCATATCCCCGGCGACGCCTTGCGAAAGCGGATTCTGAGCGATGTGCACGACCTGCTGACAAGTGACGGCAAATTAATCATGTCCAACTGGAATTTTCCCGAGAGCCAACGCCTTCGAAAACGCGTGCTCCCGTGGTCGACGATTGGGATCGCAAAAGCCGACGTGGACCCAGGAGATGCATTGCTGGATTGGAAGCGCGGCGGACGCGGACTGCGCTACGTGCATCACTTCAGCGAAGAGGAATTGAACCAACTGGCACAGGCAGCGGGATTTCGGATTCTGGACACGTTTTACAGCGACGGCGAAGGTGGCCGGCTGGGGCTTTATCAGGTGTGGGAAAAGTAGTAAAAACGCATCAACCGATGACGATTGAAGGCTTAAAATGACAGTTCTTTGACACCCCCATAGCCGCATGATACAATGCGGGCGCTCGGGAAGGGAGACCCTTTAAAGCCCGGAGGGATGGCCGAGTGGACGAAGGCGGCGGTCTTGAAAACCGCTGTGGGGCAACCCACCGGGGGTTCGAATCCCTCTCCCTCCGCCTTAACAACCGGGGAGGTGCCGGAGTGGTTGAACGGGGGCGCCTGCTAAGCGCTTGTAGGGGTTAAAGCCTCTACCGTGGGTTCGAATCCCACCCTCCCCGCCATCGGGGTATAATAGAACCGATAACATGCGCCCGTAGCTCAGTGGATTAGAGCACTTGCTTGCGGAGTAAGGGGCCGCAGGTTCGAGTCCTGCCGGGCGCGCCAAAAATGGGCTGCGGAATTCGCAGCCCATTTCGATTTTCAGAACGGATTCGATACTTCCCGCTCTCTATTTCATATCTATTCCGATTGTTGTCATTCAAAATCTCCACAAGGCTCTGGCTTGGGATAGCCATTGCGAGCGCAGCACCAGGCGTGGAAAGTGCCTTGTCCAGCACTACCCCGCAGTTGATTCCAGTTGTCCAGTAAATACCAGACTAAGTAATCGTCCGAAATGTAATCGGGATTGGGACACGCACCGTATGCACGCATGTAATCCTCATCCAGGGTAACGTCGTAGACACATTCCGCATCCCTGTAATTTATGGGCGTATAAACCGTCATATGATCCCCATTCTGGACGACAGTGACTTGGACAGGATTAACAGGAAACGTGTCATCCGCCCAGCACGTCCAGGTTCCATTCCAATCGGGCAGCAAAGGCGGCGGTTCCATCACGGGCAGCATGCTGATGTCGCAGGACACCTGCGCATACATGTCCCAGATCCAACACTGTTCGCCAGGATTGTCGGGATTGTCGATGATCATGAAATCCGGCACGCTGCTCTGCCCCACGACCTGTGCTTCCTCCCCCACGACGAGCGCACCCAGGTAAAGATAGGGTTCTCCCGGTCCTGAACGGCAGTTGGTATTCGTGGTCACGCTGACCAGTGGAACGCAGGTCGTCGAAGTTGCCGTCGCGGCGTCCGCAGACTCTGGTACGGATGCCGAATCATCCGCCGAACCGGCAACAACTTGTCCGCTTTCCACGGCCGCAACGAACGTGGCCAGGGCTTGCATCGTCTGGGTAGCTTCTGGGTAAATCGAAGTCGATCCCATCAGGTCGCAGGAAAGAAGAGCGAGAAGCAAAAACAGTGCAGGAAAAAACGCAAAGCGAATGTGGGATGATCGCATGGTAGTTCTCCTCCATAACGGATGGGCGGGACCCCCAAATCTCTTGCGGACCTATCCCTGAAACGAACAGGTAGCTGAATTTGTGACGCCGCGGGCGATGGATCGGCAACGGGTTAACATTAGCACATTTCCGCCCTGACGTATAAGCTATGGCACATTCAGCCACTGACTTAATATACAAGCCGTTACCAACAAGGATATATTTTAAGGACTTGAAAATCAATCGATCAACTCGTGCGGCTGCACACAATATCGAGTATAACGATATTTGTCTTGATAAATGGAATTTGTCTTTGTACTCCATAATGGAAAACGTCATGTTTCCCAATCAAGAAACTATGTGAAACAATCTACCATCAACCGGCAACATCACTCCGAATCATCACCTCGTAGACAAGTAATAACATTAAGTAGATCGATTCATTTTCTCTTGGTTTTAGCAAACTTAGTGGACTTTACGTCACAGAAAAGCGAGGATTTTAACAGAAAGAATATTACATCAGTAGTAATTCACAAGCTGCAATTACACGCAAAGCTTATACTCATTGTTAAAATACAGGTCATCAATCAACAATTCCGGATGATAACAGATCTATAAGGTTCCAATGATATTCAGCGATTACTGGTTTGTACCCCATGATGCATCTAGTGATCGAATCTCTTCTTTACAACTGCAAAAATGGTTGAATCCTTAGTTACCTCGTAGATCGTTTCATAATCTGGATAAAAATCCTCACTAAGATAGACATTTCTGCATCCGATCACATAATCGGGTTGCGTTTCTTCCCAAGGACCACCTTCTAATCCGAATATCAAC
>JARRPX010000025.1 GCA_037382465.1 Anaerolineales bacterium
AGCACCGGCTTTGACCATCAACATCACGCGCCGGGGTTTCTTCAGCACACCAACCAGTTCTTCGATGGAATGGGTCCCGATCACGTTGGTGCCCTTCGCGCCAGCCTGGAGGAACTCATCCACCTTCGAAATCGTACGGTTGAAAACAGCCACGGTGAAACCGTGATCGTCCATATTCAGGACTAGATTCTGGCCCATCACCGCCAGTCCGATCAAACCGATGTCAGCTTCTTTCATTGAACAGCACTCCTTTGGTTCGTGAATTGAAGATTTTTTAATCTCAACCAGGACGGCCACGAGATGAGACATGGCGCCTTGGGGTCCGTCCGGTCATTCACTGCAGAAAAATAGAATGCGGATCGCCTTTCGACGACATGCTTGTGTGATGTCCGCTTCACTCATCTCACACGGCTTTATTCTACGTTTTTCAACCGCCGCTACGGCACCGAATCTCGCACGATGAGGCGCGGCGGCATGACGACGGCATTGTCTCAAATCCCATCGCCTTCTTCGATATTCTGGTTCAACAATCTCGTGGCAGCAGCGTAGCATTCCGATGGCTTCCGTCTACCGGGTCGCCAGACTGCGAGCGATACCACTGGGCGATGACCGAGCGGTTGGATGACGGCCCCTGACCCGCTGCCGCGTTTGCGGGCTGGGTACAGATGCTGACCTTGCGCGAAGCCTTCATCAATGAGACCCCAGCCTCACGTGCCGAGTCAGACACGCCGTTTCTGCGCGTCATGATTCTCCTGTTTGCCTTACGTTAGCGCTAACGGGACTATAAACGGTGATATGCAGCTTGTCAATCTCTGCTGCAAGTTCCTCGTTCGAGATGTCGACTGGGTTGAGAGACAGCATAACGCAGCACATCAACCGTCTTACATGAGGCCAAAGATTAGCAATATACTTCTTCGAAGGAGCCGGTCCCGCAAGGCTGGTGTGGCGTTCGAGAAGAACATGAGGTCGAGAGTGAACGTGTAGGGAATCGTCCCTTCACCCAGCCTACGTACTCACGGCCTGGGATTGATGCACCAGATTCCGAATGATACGCAGCACCTCATCCTCCTGATAGGGTTTGACGAGGTATTCCGCTGCACCGATCTCCAGCGCTTTGCTCCGATGCTTACCCCCTGCGCGTGAAGTCAAAACGACGAGCGGTATGTTTTTGTAATTCTCGTGCGCTTTCAAAGTGGACATCAGTTCAAAGCCGTCCATGCGCGGCATTTCGATATCCACAAGGATCAAGTCCGGGAGTTGGGAGGCTTGCTGCAGAATCTCCAGCGCTTCGATGCCGTCTTTCGCAGCAAGCGGCTGCCAACCGGCATGCGTTACAAGTTTGGAGACGACGCGGCGAACGCTCAACGAATCGTCGACGATCATGACGATCAATGACCCTTCATCCTCCACGGCGGTCGCCCGGTCTCTTGCCCGGCCCTGAACTTCCGCTTGCGGGGTTCCTGTGATCAGATCGGCCGGATTCAGAATGAGAACCACGCTTCCATCCCCCATCAGCGTAGCCCCGGTGACGCCGTGGACCCTGCGCAGATGAGTGCCGAGAGTCTTGATCACGATCTCGCGTCCCGTCAGGAGCTGATCTACTACCAATCCGATTTCTTGATCTCCAACTTTGAGGATCAAGAGCGGCATGTGCTCAATGATATCGCTGGCGGATTGACCAAGCCCGAGCGCCTCGCCCAGATGGCGCAGCGGAACGACACGATCTCCCAATCGGATCCCGGGCTTTTTACCTGCGGTTTCGATCCGCTCCTCTTCCAGTCGCAGGATTTGCGATACCGCACTCAGGGGGATGGCAAAGGTCTCCTCATTCACCTTAACGAGGATGGCCCGCGTGACCGCCAACGTCATCGGCAGGCGAATGGTATAGAGCGTATATTCGCCGGGCGCCGAATCGATCGCCAGCGTACCTTTCAGGTTCTCGACGTTGGTACACACGACATCCAGCCCGACCCCGCGGCCAGACACCTCACTGACTTCATCGGCAGTGCTGAATCCCGGCATGAAAACAAACGTGTAGATCTCTGCATCGGAGAGGTTTTGTACTTCGGTATCCGTAACGTATCCCTCTCGAACGGCGACGGAACGGATTGCCTGGAGATCCAGTCCAGCTCCATCATCCCGCACCTGTATGACGACCTGGTTGCCCTCGTTATAGGCGCGCAAATCGATGCGGCCACGTTCCGGTTTACCCTTCGACTTGCGAACTTCCGGCGTCTCGATGCCGTGATCCACGGCGTTGCGCAGCAGGTGCAGCAAGGGGTCGACGATCGCATCCAGGACCGTCGTGTCCATCTCGATCTCCTCGCCTTCGATGATCAAATCCACCAGCTTTTCCTGTTCGCGTGAAAGTACGCGGACGGTTCGATAGAAACGTGTCGCAAGTGTAGCCAGGGGCACCATGCGCGTGCGCATCAATTCGTCCTGAATTTGAGTCGAAAGCCGGCGATGACGGGTGAGGATGCCGTCGAACTCCGCAATCAAGTTGAAGAGTTCGGTTCCCATCGTGCGGATGTCACTCGAAGTCTCCGTCAACTCTCGAGACAAAAGATGAAACTCGGTATAGCGGTCGAATTGCAGCTCATCGAAGTCTCCCGCGTCCACCATTCCCGTTTCGTTGGCTGCGTTCCGATCTCTCGTTCCGCCAAGCATGCTGATCCGTCCGCCGAGTGCACGCACCTCATAATTGGTCTCGATGGTCGACGTCAAACGGCGCAGGCGCTCGCTGCTCAGCCGCAATTCATCCACTTCACGAGTGAAGTCTTTCATGCGCAGCTCGAAGGCAGAGCGGCTGATGACCAATTCGCTCACCAATTTGACAAGCTCATCCAGCCGTTCCAGAGGTACGCGCACGATCTTACTCGGCTTACGCGATGCCCGTGTCATCGCAGGAAAAGCGCCGACCGATTTTTCGGTGAGCGTCGGCAAAGTCTCCAGATCCAGAATCCCGCCTTCGCCGAATAATTCGATTTGGGGAGAAAGCGGTTCCTCGATATCATCTCCGAGGAGGTCTGTATAGCGGCCGTACAAATCATGCAGGGTATTCTGCATCGCAGACGCTTCGACATCCCCCGAAACCAAATCCTCCAGGGCGTCTGCAGAATCGAACATCAGATCCATGGATTGTGTGTCAATGGGCATGCTTGCTTCCGAAAAACGATCCAGCACATCTTCCATTCTGTGGGTGAGCTGCGCCACGGCCAATAAGCCGACGGACCCCGCTGCGCCCTTGAGAGTATGCACACTGCGGCGAATGGCTTGCAAAGATTCTACGTCCGACGGTTCTTTGACAATCTTCACCAACAGCGAGCCGACATTGCGCATGTGCTCTTCAGACTCCACGCGGAAGACGTTCAAAAGTTCGGGAGAGACATCCTCATGACGCTGCGCGTCATCCGGTGTGGAAACGACGGGTTCGAATTCTACATCCAGAGTGCTTTCTACATTTTTAGCGATTTTACGCAGCGCCTCTTCAATTGCAGTCTGGTCTTCCGCCTTCGGCAGTCGCTGCATGCGGCGATAAACGATCGTGGCATCCTCGATCAACCGCCGCTCATCGAGCTCGCCGCTGACAATACCGCCCAGGAATGTTTCGATCTGAGTGACCAGTTTATGCAGCCGTCCGAATGCCTGTTTGCCCATCTTGCGTTTGCCCGCGACGAAATCTTCGAGGACTTCCTCCAGATAGGAAGCAATGAGGCTCAATCCCGGCAGCTCGATCATCGAAGCAGTACCCTTGATGGTGTGCGAATAACGGAATGCCTCTTTGATCGCGGTCGACTGCTGCGGATCTGCCCGGAAAGCTTCGAGCCTCTCCAGGATGATGGGCAGGTAACCTCGAGCTTCGTCGAGAAAACCAGCGAGCACATCCTCGTCCGTCTTCTTTACCATTGGGTCTTCTCCAAACTCGTGTCTACAACCCCGAACCGACCAACGGGTCACCCCGTATCGATCGTCGTTCGCCACTTCGACAGCTAGGCCATCGCATGCATACCGTCGCTGGGTAATTTGAAGGCGCTGACCGATACGCGCAGTTCGTCGGCCATTCGAGCCAGCGAGTTGATCGAAACAGCGGTGTCTTTCGTTCCTTCGGCGGTCTGCTGCGTGATTTCTGCGATCTCACTCATCGCCTTTGCCACATTTTCCGATCCGCGGGCTTGCTGCTGAGCCGCCAATGAAATGGATTGACTCAATTCCGCCAGGCGAACCGAAACGGCCTCGATCTCGTTCAGGGCGTTGCCCGCTTCCTCCGCCAGCTTTGTTCCCGAAACCACCTCGTTGGTGGTAGCTTCCATGGCCGCAACGGCCTCGTTCGTCTCAGTCTGGATGGTGCGGATCAACGTTTCGATCTGCTGCGTAGCCTGCAGCGAACGCTCGGCCAGACGTTCGACCTCCTCGGCAACGACGGCAAAACCTTGCCCGGCCTCACCCGCCATTGCAGCCTGGATCGATGCGTTGAGGGACAGGATGCTGGTTCGATCGGCAATGTCGCTGATCAATTCCACGATCTCGCCAATCTCCTGGGAACTTTCACCCAGCCGCTTGATCCGTTTGGCGGTCTCCTGCACTTGATCGCGAATGCGATTCATACCTTGCATGGTATTCTGTACGGCCAACGTCCCCTGTTTGGCGTTGACCAGGGACTGCTCACCCACCGACGCCGACATTGTTGCGCTCTCCGAAACCTGAGCGATCGACGTCGCCATCTCCTCGATCGCACCGGAGGTCTCAGCAATCTGCAGGGCTTGCGATTCACTGCCCCGGGATAACTGCTCGGTTCGTGCCTGGATCTCGTTCGCCGAAGCGCTCACCTTTTGTGTGGCTTGCTGTACGCCGGTGATAATCTCGCGCAATTGGCCGATCATCAGGTTGAACGAGTCGGCGATGGCGCCGGTCATGTCTGCCGTCACTTCCGCCTCGACGGTTAGATCGCCATCCGCGACACCGCTGACCTCGCGCAGCAGCTTCTGGATCGAAGCCTGCATCGCGTCCCGCTCCTCACGCGTCTGGATCAGTCCCAGCGTATTGTCGAGCATGGCGTTCAAGGTTTCGCTCGTCTCACCAAGCTCATCGTGGGACGTCACCTCGACTCGAGCGTCAAAATTCCCCATACCGATCTCGGAACAAGTCTGCGAGATGGCGTCGATCGAGCGCAGAATATCCTGGACGACGACGAAGCGCAGCAGCACCGCCGCAGCCAACGCACCAAAGCCGATGAACAAGATCGCCCTTCTACCAGAAGCCTGCACTGCATTTACAGCAGCGATCGAAGCATCGACTTCGCCCAACCGTTCGTTGACTTGAACATCAAGGAGATCTCCCAGGACATCCGCATCGGCGTACATCTCCTGCTTCAATCCATCCAGCTCAGTTTGCTTTGCCACATAAGAATCAACTTCCTGGAGATATCCCTGGGTTAAATCGAGTATGTTCGCTGCACGCGCGGCTACATCTTTCGCCATCACGACCGTATCATCGCCCATTTCAACCGAACGCGATTCGAGTTCTGCGGTATTCGCTTGGATCTGTTCTCGATATAGATCGACGTTTTCAGTGAGCGCGGCGAGGTCCCCCGTTGCCGCCGCCTGATCCACCTCCCGGATCATGTTGCCCAGTGTTGAATCCGTTTCAAGCAGAACAACCCAAAACGGCACGACATCTTGGGTAAGGAAATTGAATGTGGGATTATCCGGACTGCCAAGAGAGATCGAATTCGCGACACTGGCTTGTGTTTCGGCGTACTTATCCGCGTTAACCTCGATTTGCACTTCAAGGATTCCGCTGAGTTCGACGGCCTCCTGGTACATGGCAGTCCCCAGGCTGTTGAGATCAGATTGCCTTCGCTGGATATCTTGGCCCGTCCCCATACCGCGTTGAACCAGGACGAGAATGGAATCGGATTGTTCCTTGATCTGATTCGCGGCTTCAGATGACCCAGCACTCCCTTGAACTTCTTCCACGATGTACTCATCAACGGATTGCTGTATCGATAAGACATAGTTCAAAACATCATTGAGGTTATCTTCCCCACCCGATGCCAAATATCCTTCCATCTCCTTGAAAAGTGAACTGTAAGCCGCCTCAAGCTCCAGCAAGGCACTCGCTCCTGGAACGAGTGCCTGTTCTAGCTGCGCAGCTTCATTGCCAGCTTTTGTGATCGAGCCGGCCGAATTGTAACCCAGGAAGGCTACGAAAACGATGATGATCAGAAAGCCCACCGTCATTTTCGTTCTGAGTTTCACATTGCGAAGTGGATTAAAACCAACACCTCGATCACGCAACCTTTTCAACATCTCGAACTCCTTTCCCAAAAACACGTCCCCTGGGGAATATATTTTGAGTCATGATTTCTTCCCACCGGAGATATCCTTGAATACACCTCTATCTAATCTGCATTCTCTCCGATGAAAGCACCCGATCGAAATCCAACACCATGAACTCTTGTCCTTCGATTTCACATACGCCGTCGACAAATTCTTCGATGAATTCCGTGACCGCGGTCGTCGGCTGCCGAATTTGATCCAGGTTCAAATATCGAATCCCACGCACCTGATCGACGAGCACACAGGTAGAGATCTCTCCATCGCTCGATCGCGCGACCAACATTCTTTTATCCTGCCCCGGATCGGCATCCGGCAAGCCCATGAAGATGCGTAAATCGATTACCGAGACGATGTCCCCGCGCAAGTTGGCAACCCCCAGAACCCATTCCGGCACGTTGGGCACCGGCGTGGCATTCAATGGCTCACCAATCTCGACTACGTTATCGATGGACACCGCATATTCATACTCGCCGAGGGCGAACGTTACATGCTGCTTCCCTTCGATCGCTTCGATCTGACGAACAAAAGGCAAGGCGGCCAACGTCGCCCGTTCCATGGCTTTCTCGTCGCCTTCATCGATGGACGCAATCAACGTCGCAAGCAGGGTCCGACCTTTCTCAGGATCGAAGAAAATCTCGTGGCTCGACCCGATCGCGATTCCTTCGTCCGGCAAATCTTGATCCGCGATCTGAGAATCGATTTCTGCTTTATTCAAACCGGTCGACGAAGGGGCTTTGGTTTTTCGTTCGGCTGCAGTTGATCCTTCGAGCCGAGATTCCGGCTTCGCGGCGGCCGCGGGTTTCTCCTCCGACTTGGGCTTCGGCGTCGTCTTCTTCGCCGTCCGCTTGCGGGATGCGGTTTTCGGCTTCGCGGCGGCCGCGGGTTTCTCCTCCGACTTGGGCTTCGGCGTCGTCTTCTTCGCCGTCCGCTTGCGGGATGCGGTTTTTGGCTTCGCAGCAGCCGCGGGTTTCTCCTCCGACTTGGGCTTCGGCGTCGTCTTCTTCGCCGTCCGTTTGCGGGATGCGGTTTTCGATTTCGCGACGGCCGCGGGTTCCTTCTCCGACTTGGGTCTCGCCGGCGCGCGTTTACGGAGTTCAGCCTCCGGCTTTACCGGGGTTTCTTCTGGCTTCCCCGTGTCGTCTGCCTGTGCGAACGGATCATCAAAGAGTGGTTTGGTGGACTTGTCTTTATCCTTCTGCATCGCTCACGACCCTTTCCACCAAACGCGCATAATCCATCGCACCGGTGCTGTTGGGGGCGTATTCATAAATCGTCCGCTGCCGCCCTATTGCTTCGGATATTCGAACGTTGATTCGGATCGGTTCGGCGACTTTATCGGCGAAGTGCCGCTGGAGAATTTCCATAACCTCTCGATCTTTACGCAGCCAAGAATAATAAAACGTGGGCACGATCAGCATGAGTTCGCTGTCGTGATTCGAAACCTTACCAACCGTCATCAAAGTCTGAATGACCTGCCGCGTGCCGATCAACGCCAGATAATTCATCGCTACCGGTACGATGATCTTGCGCGCATAGAGCAAACCGTTCTCATTTACGAGGCTGGCGGAGGGTGAATGATCGAGAAGAATGTAATCATAGCCACGAACGTATCGCATCTTCTCGCGAAGCACCCATCTCGCTTTTTGGTCGTCCTTCATGCGCCATAACTCCCCCTCCGCCTTGAGCAGACTATCGTTACTGATGATCAGGTCGAGATTTTCTCTCGCTTTGACGATGCATGCTTTCGTTTCGGCCTTCCCGAGCAGCAAATCGGTCAGTGAATTCGGGTGCTGAACGCCGAAGCACGTCGCCAGGCTTCCTTGCGCATCCAGATCGATACATAACACTCGCTCGCCGCGGAGCGCAAGTCCGGCGGCTAAATTGACAACCGTGGTGGTTTTTCCCGTACCCCCTTTGAAGTTCAGTACACCGATGATCTCGGTCATTCTTGCGCCTCCCGCAGCAGCATGTACGAAGTTGCGGAAATTACCGGCTACAGCAGCTTTTCGATGTTGGCTAGATACTGTTCGGTATCAAAGGGTTTGGTCATATATTCGTCAGCACCTTGCTCAAGGCCCCAAAAGCGATCGCTGTCCTGGGTCTTGCTGGTCAACATGATGATCCGGATGTCTTCTGTATCCGGGGAAGTTTTAAGTTGCCGGCAAACCTGGAAGCCATTCTTCTTGGGCAGGATGATATCCAGCACAATCAAATCGGGACGCTCCCGCATGGCAACGTCCAGGGCTTCTTCTCCATCCACGGCAGTGAATACCCGATACCCCTTGTCCTTCAAGGGGGCCGTCATCAATCGCAAATCGGTGGGGCTGTCATCCACTACCAGGATTTTTTCGTTTGCCATCTAGACCTCCTTATGATTTTCCTGAAAGTATTATTGTCACGGCTCGCTATTCCGCTGTTATCCACCAAGGCGGTGCAGGATCTGCTGCATGCATAAAGTCCTTTCCATCAAGATCCAGAACCCCGCCGGAGAAACCTGGATGGGTACCCTTCGATAGCGGACCTCAATTCATCCAGGAAAGCATCGCACGTATCGGACCATCTATTCGCAGCAGACACGGATCGGAAACGCTTCGTGAGTAAAGCGAAGAACCGATCGAGAATCTCCACGATGCCCAATCCGATCCGGGGATATGCAGCCTGGAGATCACCGCCGCCCGCCTGCCATTTCTGATCGTTTCCCGGCATTTCCACGGACATCAAGTCATTCTTTACCTTCAAGAGATCCATTCCGCTGTCTGCCGTGTATGCAGCGGACAAAGCTTCATCCAGGACATTGCCAGGGAGATGTTTCCCGGCCATCTCGACCACGTTCTTCATGATTCTTGAGAAAATGCGGAAGGCCTCCGAAATCTGATCCTGTCCGGCGGACTCGGTCAAGGAGGCACGCGAATGTTCGAGTTTCGACAACAGGTAAATCAAGTCGAGTTCCAGGGCATTATCATGCTCAATTTCACTCTGGGTGAGATTCTCGTCTCGTTTGAGGATGGCCGCCCCTTCGACTTGCATCTCAGCGACACGCCGCCGGCCCTCTGCCAGGATTTCTTCCCATGGCGTAGTTATCGTGCGGCGAGGCAGCAACACGTCACTCGACAGACGGAATTTACCCTCGTTCCAGGTCAGGATTTCGAGCACTGCCTCTTCGCCGTGAATTGGACCGGCCGCGGCGTCGATGATTTCGCCTTGGTTGAAAAAGATGACCCCGTCCTCCTCATCCTCCTTCATCAGGATTAATGCAGCACTCTGTTTTTCCAGACAAATCAGCTGTACGAGATTTACCAGACTCATCGTTTTCAATCCGCCGTATACCCTCGCTCAGCAAGAGACATTGGGGGCATCGACCCTTCAGGCATGATTACCAATTGCGTACTCTCTGACGAATTCAACCAACTCGTCCGGTTCGAACGGTTTGGTTATATAGCCGCACGAACCAACTTTCCGTCCCATTTCCCTATCGGCAACATCATCCTTTCCCGATAACATGATCACCGGGATATTTGCGGTTTCCTGGGTTGTCTTGATACTCTTGCAAAGCTGATATCCATTCATCCGCGGCATGGTAATGTCGAGCAGAACCAGGTCGGGCAGCTCGGCGATGATTTTTGCCAAGCCTTCCTGCCCGTCGGCAGCCGTAATGACCCGGTAGCCTTCACGCTCCAACGTGATCTTGACCAGCCGGCAGATCGTCGGGCTGTCATCAACGACAAGCACGGTCGAACCAACTTCTTCGACCTCATGCTTCGCTGATGCGATTCGCGTGAGTTCTTCAAGCCGAGAAATCAAGAAGCTGTCATCCGGACGCAAGCGTAACGCCTGCCGCAAGCGAACCGTCCCACCATCGATCTGACCAAGATTTAAGTAAGCCAGCGCCAGGTGGTAATGTGTGTCGAACGAAGCCTCATCCTCCTCGCCGTTCCGAAGACGTTCAATGGCATCGAGGATAATCGCTTGCTTCGCCCCTTTGTTGCGCATGAGTGCATCCAGGTCATTGAACGTGAGTACAGCTCCGCATGAACGGCACACTGTAAGCTGCTCTGTAAATTGAGTCTGGCAAAGCGGGCAACACCAGCCAGCACTTCTCTCCGATCCTTCAGTATCTTGCGCCTCCGCCAGCTTTCCCTGTGCCCACTTCAATCCGGAAATAGCATGCTGGTTGGCAGGATTGATCGCCAGCACGCGCTTCAGGTATTCCACCGCTTCTTGTGGGCTTTCTGAAACGCCGGCCAGCCACAACCAACCAAGCTCGCCATCAGGGTTGACCTTCGTGGCCTTTTGAAGGAGTTGATACGCAAGCGATTTATTGCCATCTTTTGCGGCGGCAATCCCTTCACTAAGCAGCATGCGGAACATATCTTCAGACAAATCCACTTACCTCATTCGGCGCAGGGGACGATTAAGCTACCCGGGGCGCGATCGTCATTCCAAGCTCGCTACGTTCTATCTCTTGATGAACTTGTCGATACCTTCCTCTCGCCAGACCTTCAATGTCTTTTCGTCCTTCGGATCGATTTTTAGACCGATGGCATTGACGGGTACATCGTGCTTCTTCTGGATCTCGATCCAGTTCTTTTTCACTGCTGGATCAATTGGCATTTCGTTGCCTCCTATCTGTCAGGCGCTCATCGAAAATCAGCCAACATGTCGTTGATCGACGATGAGCTATAGTGCTGCGTATCCCCAGGACCGACGATCGCGATCATGGCCTTCCCGAACACATCTGCGAAGGTCTCGTTCGCAAATCGCTGTAAATCGTGATGATCGGGTGAATCGATTCGAGCAAGAATTTCATCGCTAGGAATGTGTTCTCCGAAATAGAATTCTTGCGTAGCCAATCGACTCATGCGGGTATTCGTGTTTTCACCGGCGAGTAAATGCTGCCCGCGCAAATACATTTTTGCCTTCCAGAGTTCTTCGGCGTCCACCGGTTTATCACCGAAAAAGAGCTGCCCCGTTTCGACAAGCGTCATAGCCAGGACCTGCATCAGATTTTCAGGCGCCGTACTCCCCTCGATGACGAGCAAACCAGCATCTCGATAGGCGTGATACTCGGAATCGATGTGATAGACGAGTCCGCGCTCCTCGCGTATGCTGCGGTAAAGCCGCGAGCTGATTCCACCGCCGAGAATGTTGTTGATGAGGTGGATGGAATATCGATCTGCAGAAGCATAGGGAAGCGTTTGGATTCCCAGAGAGAAGTAGACTTGCGAAACCGATGCGTGTTCGATCTTCTTTCCGGATCGAAACGAAGGGACGTCGACGGCTCTGATCTGTCCAGCACCCTGGAGGCGCCAGAAGGCATCCCGTACCTGGGCAACAAAATCCTTATGCTCCAGATTGCCGGCTGCAGCAATGATCATGCGATCCGGCAGATAGTGATTGTGTACAAAATAAATTACATCCTCGCGCGTGAGTCCTCGAACCGTCGTCGAATCACCGGTAATCGCCCGGCCCAATGGGTGATCCGGCCAAACGGCGGATTTCAGAAGCATGTGTGCACGTTCGTAGGGCGTGTCACGTACCCGGTCGATCTCGCGCAGGATGATCGTCTTTTCCCGCTCGACGTTCTCAGGCGGAAAGATCGAATTGAGCAGGATGTCGCCGAGTAGATCGATGGCGTACGTCCGATAATCGTCGAGTACAGTGGCAAAGTAGCACGTGTAGTCTCGGGTAGCAAATCCACCGAAATTCCCGCCGCCCACGTCCATGAGATTGGCAATTTGATTCTCATCCCGGCTGCTGGTCCCCTGAAAGAGAAGGTGTTCTGTCAGATGAGCCAAACCCGCTTTTTCCGGCTTCTCGTCCCGCGGACTCGCATCGATGAGAATGCCGATGGCAACGGAGCGCGAACCCGGAATGGTTTCGCTGACCACGCGGATGCCATTTTCCAAAGTCGTCCTTTGATACTGGGACGGACGCGTTTCGAGTGCTACAGTGAAATCCTCCCTCCCCTCAAGCAAGTTGCGCGGGCCGATATCTGCCGCTCGGATCGCCAGAGATGCTGAAATGGAAGCCGCGTCACAGAAGTCGTGATGAAATTCGGATGATTCGGGTCTCGCATGCAGTTGCATCACATCATCACCTTTGAACGACGTTGGCCATGAATGACATCGAGATGCGGCTTATAGGACACACCCGATGGCATTCCTCATCTCTCGCCTGTATCTCCCCCCAGCCCCTATGAGATGCATTTATGAATGCTGGGTAGAATGATGCGCGCTAAGAGAGATTTCTCAAGTAGGCTCATCATGAGATATACCTCTCATGATATATTGCCCTTACGCTCCCCTTACCTTACGAGCACCTTTCAATTTATTGCGTTCCTTAAATGTACATCATCTGGGACAATCGCGCTTGTCGCACAGACATCATTTTTACGGCGGACTTATTCTTGAAACGACAGGACGGATGCGGCGGTCACCTACGCTACCATCGCCCGAAATTCAGAGTCCCTTCGAAGTCCAGAGACCCAGCGTCGTTGGTGCTGGTCGGCGGTGGCGGATTGAGATCCGTTGGATTCAAGGTTGTCTGCGTGTTCGTCGGGAACGGATTCGATAGCGAGGTACACCTCGCAGCGAGCAGAAAGCACGTCCGACAGCGGCGTGAAACTAAAACTCTATTTCGACCCTCAGACGCGAATCACCAGCCCGGTTCCAGGGTGAAGTACGTGTAATGATAGTGGATCTTGCCATCTTTCAATCCCAGAATATCGTTCCCGTTCCGGACGACGCCCGTTTCGGCCTGAGCATTCCAGGTGAAGTGACGTGAATTACCGCTTCCGCTTCTGCCAGTCAGACGAAATTGGCCTCGCGGCATCAACTGGCTGAACAATGTCTGATACCAATCCCGAATCGAGCCGTTGCCCACGACCGTTCGTTCCCCCGTGACGTGAGCCGCGCGGGCGGCATAGAGTTCAGCCAATTGGGATGCATCGTGCTCGTTCATGCTGTCGATCAGCTGCTCGGAAATATCCGGAGGCGGTGGCGGTGGATCCCAATTGTATTCGGCAACGGCATCCCATAATTCCATGTAGCCGCTTCGTCTGGCGTTGTCCCAACTCCAGGCGTTTGCCGCGCTCAAGCCGAGTTCTTTCGTGCGTGCCAGGAAGCGCTGGATTTCATCTTTCGTCGGGCGCCAACTGCCCCGTCCGTAGGTTGGGGCCGTGGGAATCACGGGTCTGGCGTTTGCGAGCGACATGTACTGCTCGACGCTGCGATCCAGCTGCTCTTCCGGGTTGTGGGCGCCCTCGAAGTACACCTGCGGCATGGCGTAGTCGCAGTACTCGAGAAACTCATTGAACGGCAGTTCGGCGTGTGTTTTGGGGTAGCGGTAGGTACTCAATGCAACAGGTAAATCGGGTAATCCAGTCCTCAACACTTCCATGAATCGGGTCGCAGCCTGTGCCCTGCCGCTCTTCTTGTACTCCGCTTCCGCGTCGAGCACGTAACCGTCAAGGCCCAGAGCCCGGGTGCGAGATACTGCCAGGCGAGCTTCCCCGATGGGATCGTAGCCCATGATGTAGTGCCAGCCCCATACTTCGATACCCACCTTGCGCAATTCGGCCACGACCGGAGGCACGAGATCGACGCCCTGAGGGGTTTCATCATAGTTGTAGCGCCAGGACGGACCATCCGCGATTTTGATCAGTACGTGCGAGAGTTTCGCTTGCGCGGCGCTGGCGGCAATACTCACCGGATTTCCAGAATCGCAGTTCGGAATCCGCCAGATAAAGTAACCCTTTCCTTTCAAAGTCATCGACGATCCTCCAGCAAGACTCAAAGACCTCAGCGATGAAAATCCACGATCAACCGTCCCCGTTTTCTGCAATTGAAAACAAACGCGCAGTTTACTATGCATCGTCTTCGTGTAGATCCTCGGATCCGAGCTGCCTTGCCCGGCGCAGGGCTTTCGTACCGTAGCGGCTTCGAATTGCATCGATCGCCTGCAGCAAACGGCCGTCCTGTTCCCAGGAACGATCGAAGAGCGAAAGCTGGCGAAGCGGAGATGCCAGGTCGGCGACTCCAACGCCCAACAGGCGGACCCGGCGTCTGGGCGTCCAGGCCCGGTCGAACAATCTACAAACGGCTTGATAGATTTCACCATCCTGATCCGTTCCCTGCGGCAGCTGGTGCTGCCGCGTGATGGTCGTGAAATCTGCCCAGCGTAATTTTAGCCGTACGGTCTTTCCAGCCAATTCTGCCTTCCGCAATCGGGCACCCACCCTTTCGCTGAGTTCGAACAGCACATGCTTCAATTCCTCGAGATCCGCAATGTCCTTTGAAAACGTCCTCTCCGCAGACATCGATTGAGGTTCATACGTTTCCTGAACCGGCCTGTCGTCCTCTCCACGTGCTCTGGATGCAAGTTCCATTCCGTAATCACCGAAAATTGCCCGCAGCCGGCCGGGCGGCATGTCTGCCAGCTGCCCGATTTTATGAACGTTTTCGGATTTCAAACGCTCCGCCGTTTTCGGGCCGACCCCCCAGAGCATTTCCACCGGCAGCGGCGCCAGGAAACTACGCTCCTCACCCGGTTGCACCACGATCAAGCCTTTCGGTTTACCGACCTCCGTGGCGACTTTTGCCACCAATTTGTTGCCGGCAACTCCCCACGAAGTCGGCAGTTTGAAGCGCTGATCGATTTCCGCCTGCAGTTTCTTCGCCACTGCTTCCCCACCGAGTGGATCGTCACTCACATCCAAGAACGCTTCGTCGATGGAAAGTTGCTCCACCAACGGCGCCGAATCACGCAGAAAGGCCATAATTCTTTTCGAGTGTTTGTGGTAATCAGCGTGCTTGCCGTGCAGCACGATCAGCTCCGGGCACAGACGCAGCGCACGCAACGTAGGCATCGCCGAGTGAATCCCGTAGGCGCGCGCCGCATAGGATGCGGAAGCCACGACGCCCCTACCCTGCGGTGAACCCCCGACGACAAATGGACGATCCTTCAATTCGGGCCGATGCAGTTCCTCAACGGAACAGAAAAATGCATCGAGATCCACGTGTAAGATCGTGCGTTTCGTTTTACCGGACATTCCGATTCCACCCGGCATTCTTTTTACGGCCGTACTTCCGGCTGCCTAAGCAGACCGTTCCCAAGCGTCATACGTCTCACGCGCCACAGTCAACGCTTCACTGCGAGTCGCAACCTCGGCGGCCGCCTGTGCTTCGCGAACGACTTCGAGCAATTCGCCGACGACGGGTCCCGGTTCGAGGTGTAAAACGCGCATGATATCGTCGCCATCGATGAGCTGCGGTGGATCCACGACTCGTCGACGGTTTTCGAAGAAAGCTTCCAGAAGTGCGCGCGCCAATTCGACCCGCTGCGCCCATCGATCTTGAGACAGTCGAGCCGCACGGGCGCCGATAAAACTCGCCAACGCCAGCATGATGACCTCCACCCCGGCTCCGCGCGTCGTGCGGAAAAAACGGTAGATCGCCCTGGGTGAGGGAAGCTGCTCGAATCCGAGGCCTTCAAATGTCCCCTGATGGCGGACGATGCGTTCCACAAGATCGACTCCGGCGTTGCTCAAACGCATTCTACGCCCAATTGCTCCGGCGATGCGCGCGCTGTTTACCGCCTCGGTGTTCCCCACCAGATACGGTGTCTCGGAATTCACACCGCCAGATAAACCGGCCGTGTGGCAGATTGCGGCGAAAAACAATATCTGACGCGCCTGATTCGCCTGACTCAAATAGCGAGCGAGATGGTCGGCCAGGGGATTGCGGAAACGTCCCAATCGTAGTGCGACCTCCGCCCACAACAGATTCCCCGCAGCCTGCGGATCGTGAACCGGATCGAGCACAGTCAGCAGATCGCCCAAACGGTCCACCACAGCAAGTGTATGCTCCAAAGCGTTGATATCTTCGGCTGCAGGAAAATCGATTTCCCGAATCGCCCCAAGTTCTGGGAATAGCGAGTCCAGAATGCCCATGTAATCCAACAAACGAAACGCCTTGCCGGGATGCGGCATACGGCAAATCTGCATGAGTTCGTCTCGTATTCGCTCGAAAGAGACGGAACCAAGTGTCCCTTTAACTCGTACGATACCTTCCCTGGTCTCGTCCGCAATTTGGAATTCGAAGCTCAACGCGAAGCGGATCGCCCGCAGGGCGCGAACCGGATCGTCGGCTAGCGAATGGGAGCTGCACGCTTTTACGACTTTCTCTTTGACGTCGCGCGCCCCGCCGAGGGGATCGATCCACGTGTAGGGTGCGCTGAGGCGAACGGCTATGGCGTTGATCGTGAAGTCCCGGTCGCGAAGGTCGTCCTCGATGGTGGTTCCCCGGAGCCTGGCGAAATCGAAAGTGATGCGATCCTTTTCCCCTCCGGTCAAGATGACCCGACCGATGTCGCGTTCCCGATCGAGAGCATAGTAAGCCGCTCCCAGCTGGTCTGCAAATCGCCGGGCGAGCGCTCGTGCTTCCCCCGCCACCACAAAATCGAAATCCCGGCTCACGCGGCCGAGGAGCTGATCTCTTGGTATGCCGCCGACCAGCCAGATTGCGGGTTCTTCAGGAAGGTAGGGGAGATATTCTAGGATCGCAGGCGGAGGGGCAGAATCTGATGACATGCTCGTGCAGCACTTAGCTCTTGCCTTGGATTTGTTCCGCTCGAACGACGCCGATGAACGGAAGATTTCGATAATATTCGTCGAAGTCCAGGCCGTAGCCGAAGACGAATTTATTGGGGATCGTGAATCCCCGGTAATCGATGGGGACTTCCACTTCCCGCCTTTCGGCTTTGTCCAGCAGCGTACAAATCTTCAGGCTTTTCGGACGGCGCGTGTTCAAAAAGTTGATCACTGACGTGAGTGTGTGCCCGCTGTCGATGATGTCTTCCACGATCAAGACGTTGCGGCCTTCGATCGGCGTGGCCAGATCCAATTTGATCTGCACACTGCCCGTTGAGTGCCTCACCCCCGCGCCGTAAGAGGAGATGGCCATGAAATCGATGGTATGGGGGACGTCGATGGCGCGCATCAAATCCGTGAGGAACATCACGCCCCCTTTCAAGATGCAGACAAGGAGCAAATCTTTGCCCTCGTAATCGCGACTGATCTCCTGTCCGAGCTCTTTAATGCGTTTATGAAGTGCATCCTCTGGGATGAGAATTTCCTCGAGTACTTCTTGATAATCCTGCACGTCACTCCCTCGGCACGGTGTGATGCGCGCGGCAGCGGGCTTCATACATTTCACTCGCGCCGACGACGACCACTGGATCGTCGTAGCGAGCCGGCTTGCCGTCGATCAAGCGTTGCGTGCGGCAGGCGTCATTGCCGCATACCATGCAAATGGCATGCAGTTTATCGACATGTTCCGCCTGCGCCATGAGTGAGGGCATCGGCCCGAAGGGTTCGCCGCGGAAGTCGGTATCGAGTCCGGCCACCAGAACGCGGATGCCGCGGTCCGCCAGTTCCTGGACAACATGGACGATATCTTCATCGAAGAACTGCGCTTCATCCACGGCGACCACCGTGGTGTCTGCGTCAAGCAGCTCCAGGATCACACTCGAATGATCGATCGGCGTCGCTTCGAATTCGGCTCCCGCGTGGGATGCGAGTTTCTCTTCGCCGAAGCGCGTGTCGATGCTCGGTTTGAAGACCTGCAATTTCTGACGGGCGATCTTCGCCCGGCGTAATCTGCGGATGAGTTCATCGGTCTTTCCGCTGAACATCGACCCAACGATGAGCTCAACGCTGCCATTTTGATGTTTCATGCAAACCCTCTGTTTTGAAGTCGACAACGAAAAAGGCAGGTGTGATTCACCTGCCCTACGTTACCTCATGCGCTCTTGAGAATCAAGCTCGCTTGCGATAGCAATATTGCCTCACGCCTCTTTTTCAGCCTCAGGCAGTTTGAATCCGGCCCGGCCCAACGCACGTTTCAGATCGGCCAGCGTCTTGCGGCCGATGCCATCGATCGCCAATACTTTGTCGTCCCCCTCAGCCAGCAGTGCAAGTGCGTCACCAACGACTTCGATCCCGGCCTTGAGATACTTGCCTTCCGTTCGAGAGCCCAACTCGAGCTCCGTAATCGGCAGGTCAGGTGACGTGCGTGCAGCTTCGCGCTCTTCTTGCTCGGCGATGTATTCTTCCCGGGCTTGCAAGCGTTTATAGAAGCGATCCACCTGCCCCTCGGTGTCTACGATGCGTTGTTCGCCGGTGTAGAACGGATGACACTTCGAGCAGACGTCGGTCGTGATCGACTCCACGGTCGAACCGGTCTCCCATGTATTGCCACAAGCACAAGTGACTTTGGCATTCGTGTAGTATTTGGGATGTATGTTTTCTTTCATCGTTTATCCAACCTCCCCGGTTTGGCACGAATTGCCCCGGGCAAGCTGATCCCCGGGGAAGGATTCAGCATGTTGGGCGACAATCGTGCGCGTTATTCGAATCTATTCAGGAATTACGTTTACGCGTTTTCGGCCTCGACTCATGTAATCGTAGTGCACCACGCCGTCCGAGATAGCAAAGAGCGTGTCGTCTTTACCTCTGCGCACGTTCTCACCCGGGTGAATCTGCGTGCCGCGCTGACGGACGATGATGTTGCCGACGATCACGCGCTCGCCGCCGAATTTCTTGACGCCGAGCCGCTTCGAATGACTGTCACGGCCGTTGCGGCTTGAACCGCCACCTTTTTTATGCGCCATGATATCCTCTTACCTTCTACTTCTCACTTTTTGCTTTACTCGAGCTCGACTTTCCGCTCGACTTTCCGCTCGATTTCCCACTCGACTTTTTTGCCGTCGACTTCTTGGTGCTCGTTTTCTTGTCCGCCGATGTGGATTTTGTTGAACTCGACTTCGATTTTGTTGTCGAGGATTTCGCCTTGGTGGTTTTTGCTTTCGATTTCGACGTTGAGGCGGCTTTGGTCGTCGTGCCAGCCTTGGTCGTCGGCTTCTTCGCAGCGGGTTTTGTCGAGGCTTTCTTCGCCGTTAACGTCGATTTCGCCGCCGGCTCGGATTTCTCAGCCGTCTTCTTCTGCGGCGCGGGCTTGCTTTCCTTTTCCGCTTCCTTCGTCTCGGCCTTCTTCGCCGACGATGGTGCGCCGATCGCGTCGATCAACACACGCGTGTAGCGCTGACGGTGCCCCTTTGTGCGCCGGTATCTCTCCTTTGGAATGTACTTGAAGACGATGACCTTCGGCGCTTTTATCTCGGCGAGAACGGTGCCCTTGATCGAAACACCCTTGACGTAGGGATTGCCGACCTCCGTCGTGCCGTCGTCCACGACAAGCAGGACCTCTTTGAACGTGACCGATTTGCCGACTTCGATGGGCAGACGATCGACTTCGATCGTTTCACCTTCACGGGCAACGTATTGTTTGCCGCCCGATTCAACAATTGCATATTTCATCTCTATACGTTCTCCAGCTTCGCTTCACCATCATCTCTGCGAACTTCACGGTATGGCCGCCGAGTGACGGGGAAGTTGGGGATTCACACACATGCCCCAACCTCATCGGTGGGGCGACGAGATTATACCACCAGCCCAATGCCTGTCAATGATTCGCATTCGAGGAACTATAGATCCACTGTAACGAACCAGGTCAGGCAGAATACCGCACTCGAAATTCATCCGAAGCCGCCGGTCGTGGAAATGAGTCGAGCTAATCTCCCGCTACGGGCTCAGGTTCCTCGACCGAAGCTTCCACCTCGATTTCGACGTCTTCATCCGCAGGCTCGAGTTCGCCATCCAGTCGTTCGTCGTGCAAAGCGACGTCGGAGCCCGGGAAACCCGTCCCGGCCGGGATCAGTTTCCCGATGATCACGTTTTCCTTCAAGCCGCGCAGGTAATCCACTTTGCCTTCGATCGCCGCATTGGCCAACACCTTGATCGTGTGTTGGAATGATGACGCCGAAAGGAACGACTCCGTGCTCAACGAAGCCTTCGTCACGCCGAGGAGTACCTGCATCGCTCGAGCGGGTTTGCCGCCCTCTGCGATGATGGCTTCGTTCAAACGGATCAAGTAGCGTCGATCGATCAGGTCGCCCGGCAGCAGCGAGGTATCACCCGCCTGCATGACTTGCACCTTAGAAAGCATCTTGCGGATGATCACCTCGAAGTGCTTGTCGTTGATGTTCTGACCTTGCGAGCGATACACCTTTTGTACTTCGATCAACAGGTAGGCTTCACACGCCTCCGGCCCAAGGATGCGTAATATTCGATGCGGGTTCAGGGAACCTTCCGTAATCTGCTGGCCGGCTTCGATCTTCTGTCCATTTTTAACCAGAAGTCGCGCGCTGGCCGGGATGTCATATTCGACTTCATCGACGCGATCGTACGATACGATCACCTTGCCATCCTCCAAGCGCAAACGGCCTGCATGGCTGGCAACGATCGTCGAATCGCCGCGTTTCGCAATCAACTCGCCGGCATCGATTTCCTGGCCATCTTCCACTTTTATCGCCCAGTTCCCCGGTACGGAATATTCATCGGAGAGCAATTCGCTGAGGTGGACGCGGACCTTGCGTGGTCCGTCCGGAACGTCCGGCTCGATGATTTCCACCGTTCCGGCGATTTCCGAGATGACCGCCTCACCCTTGGGTTTCTTGCGCGCTTCGAACAGTTCTTCAACGCGCGGAAGACCCGTCGTGATGTCGCCGCCTGCGGCCACGCCGCCGGTGTGGAAGGTACGCAGGGTCAGCTGTGTGCCTGGCTCACCAATGGATTGTGCGGCCACGATTCCGACTGCGGCGCCGAACGATACCAGCTCGCCTCGTCCCAGATCCATTCCATAACAGTTGCGGCAGAGGCCGAACTGCAGTTCACAGGTCAGCGGGGAACGGACGTAGACTTTTTCGACGCCCGCTTCGGAGATCATGCGTGCTTCACGCAGCGTGATCAGATCGCCGCGCTTGAACAAGATCTCGCCCGATTCCGGATCGGCGACTTTTCGTGCGAGAACCCGTCCGACGAGGCGGGCATGGAATTCCTGCCCTGCCACATCGTCTGAACGGCGAATCCAGATCCCGTTCTCCGTTTTGCAGTCCACGTCGTTGATGATCACGTCCTGCGCCACGTCCACCAGCCGCCGGGTGAGATAACCGGCATCCGCCGTCCGCAATGCCGTGTCCGTCAAACCTTTACGGGCGCCGTGTGTGGAGATGAAGTACTCGAGCGTGGTCAGCCCGTCACGGAAATTCGAGCGGATCGGCAGGGGGATGATGCGTCCCGCAGGGTCGGCCATCAGACCTCGCATCCCTGCGAGCTGGGAAATCGGTTGGAAACCGCCCTTGGTCGCCCCGGAGAGCGCCATGGTGGACAAGTTGCCTGTGGGATCCATCGTCTCCCGTACGGCGTCGGCGACTTCCGTCGTGGTATCCTGCCAGAGTTCGATGATGCGTTCCTTCTGTTCCTGCTCGGTCAGCAAGCCGCGCTGGTAATCGACGCGTACCGCTTCGGCATCTTCCAGGGTGCGCGAGATGATTTCCCTTCTCGAGCTCGGAACGGTGATGTCCGAAACGGCGATCGTCGTACCCGAACGCGTGGCGTACTTGAAGCCCACGTCCTTGATGGCGTCGACCACGGCCGGCGTACCTTCTTCCCGGAGCAGATGGTAGATGTCACTCACCAATTCCTGGATCGATCCTTTGTCCAGGACGCGATTGACGAAGCGCAGTTCATCGGGGAGCACCATGTTGAAGATCACCCGCCCGACGGTCGTCTCGACCAGACGCTCCTGCGGCTCGGAAAGGCGTACGCCTTCCTCGTCGTACCAGGTTTGGGTATAGATCTTGATACCGCTATGGATTTCCACCTGGCCGAGAGAATATGCCAGTTCGACCTCATCCATGTCTGCAAAGGCGCGTCCTTCCCCGAGATGTTCTTTCCCTTCTTCGGACATCGTCAGGTAATACACGCCGAGAACCATGTCCTTGGTCGGACTGACGATCGGTTCGCCATCGGCGGGTTTGAGCAAGTTCCGTGAGGAGAGCATCAGCTCACGCGCTTCGCGAACGGACTCCTGCGACAGCGGCAGGTGCACCGACATTTGATCTCCGTCGAAGTCGGCGTTGAAGGCGGCGCACACCAACGGATGGAGCTGAATCGCCTTGCCTTCCACCAACACCGGTTCGAAGGCCTGAATGCCGAGGCGATGCAAGGTCGGAGCCCGGTTGAGCAGCACCGGCCGATCCTTAATCACTTTCTCGAGGACTTCCCAGACTTCCGGTCGTTCGCGCTCGATGATGCGTTTGGCGCCCTTGACGTTCGCCGCGTAGTTGTGTGCAACGAGCTTCGAGATCACGAATGGGCGGTAGAGTTCGAGGGCCATCGTCTTCGGCAGTCCACATTGATAGAGCTTGAGATGCGGGCCGATGACGATCACCGAGCGTCCGGAATAGTCCACGCGCTTTCCGAGCAAGTTGCGTCGGAAGCGTCCTTTCTTGCCCTTGAGCATGTCGCTGAGGGATTTCAATTCCCGGCGGCCGCGGCGCGATAGCGCCTTGCCGCGCTGGGCATTGTCGATCAACGAATCCACCGCTTCCTGCAGCATGCGTTTCTCGTTGCGCACGATGACGTCCGGCGCGCCGAGTTCGACCAGCCGCTTCAGGCGATTGTTGCGATTGATCACGCGGCGATACAAATCATTCAGGTCGGACGTGGCGAAACGTCCGCCGTCGAGTTGGACCATCGGGCGGAGGTCCGGCGGAATCACGGGCAGCTGCGTCAGAATCATCCATTCCGGCCGATTCCCCGAGCGCCGGAAGGCTTCGACGACCTTGAGCCGTTTGGTCGCCTTCTTACGGCGCTGCTTGCTGCGGGTTGTGCGAACCTCGACCCACAACTCTTCCGTGAGTTTATCCAAGTCCATGCGCTGCAAGATCTCGTAAAATGCTTCTGCGCCCATGTCCGCTCGAAACACCTGGCCCCACTTGTTTTTCAATTCCCGATAGCGGCTTTCGCCCAGGAACAACATGGGATGGATGGCGCTCAATTCCTCCAGATCGCTTTTTAACTCTTCGATTTGGTCGGCCGCTTCGTCATCGACATGTTCGTCAAGCCCTTCGATGGCAAGCTCGGCTTCGGCTTTTATCTTTTCAGCCTCCATCTTGATGCTTGCGATCTCACCGTTGCGTTTCTCTTTCAACGCAGACTCGACGTCGTTCAAATGCTCTTTAACAGCTTCCTGGACCAGTTTGATGTGATCGTTGTTGATCGTTTCCTGTTTATCTGCGATCAACATGTCGATGGCCTCGAAGCGGATCGGCGCGCGTATGGTCTTGTCGAGTTTTTCGCTGAGGGTTTTTTCCAGACGCTGGCCTTCGCGAATCACGGGATCGATTTGATTTGCGACTTCCTCTTCATAGGCCTGCTGAATTTCACGCTGCTTTTGTTCAAGCGCCTCGAGTTCCGCCTTACGATCGGCTTTGATATCCGCGATGCGCTTCTTATAGGCGTCGGCGCGAGTCTTTTCGTGTTGTGTGATTTCGTCTTCGACGCGTTTTATGGCGCGCTGTTTCGCATCATCGTCCACCTGGGTAACGACGTACTGCGCGAAATAGAGCACGCGATCCAGATTACGTCTGGATACGTTCAACAAGAGGCCAAGGTAGGAGGGAACACGCCGCGTATACCACACGTGTGCGACGGGGGCAGCCAAGGTGATGTGCCCCATGCGCTCTCTACGCACGGAGGAACGTGTGACTTCTACGCCGCACTTCTCGCAGGTAATTCCCTTGAAGCGAATATTCTTATACTTACCGCAGTAGCACTGCCAATCCCGCTGTGGTCCAAAGATCGCTTCGCAAAACAAACCATCCTTCTCCGGCCGCAACCTGCGGTAATTGATCGTTTCCGGTTTTAATACCTCTCCGTAAGACCAACTCAGAATAGTTTCCGGTGATGCCAGACTTACCCGTAACGCTCGAAATCCCTTCGCTTCCACTAAATTCCTCCGTGGCGCTGTACTGACCTACAAAAATTCTTCCGATCCGATGAACCCTTGACAGTAATTATACGAACGGAACATACGTTCCACAGCGCAGGCAAAGCAAAACAAGCGCGTGAGGCTCCTTCGACCTCAAGCGCTTTAAAGTGCCGACCACCCGCTTGGGTTTCATAAGATTATATTCTACATTTAAACTGGAAAATGTCAAGAAGAGTCGATCGTGCGAATCTCCAACGACCGGCCTTTCGATCGCGAATTTAACGGAAATTCGGATCTTCGCACGTTATCGCTGCGAATGACCTCCTTTCAGAGGACCTGACCAAGGATCCGGAAACAATTCGAGCGCTCGTGCGGCCGCCTTGACGATGCTTTCATCGCTATCGAACTGCCGTGCCTTGATTGCGGCTTGCGATTCAGGCGTGTGCCACTCGACCAACCGCAGCAGTGCGATCATTCTCGAACGATCGTTATCCGTCTCGATGGATTCGTCATTTTCAACCAAATATCCCGTACGCGGGGTCTCCAGGATCTCGATCAAGACCGGTACCACGGCCATGTGATTGAGTCGGGCGAGGTATTGGGTGGATTGGTGGGCGACTTCCAAATCCGCCACACGCAGGGAGCGAAAACGATGAATTTGTATCGTCGTCAATACTGCCACTTCACGCACGAGTGGATCCGGATCTTCCATCGCGGCCGCGATCTCCTCCAGCTGTGCATCGTCCTGAGCAATTCCCGGGCGATTGGCAAAGGCGATCGCTTCCCGCATCCGCATGGACAAATCCCCCGTGCGAATGTCGTACTCGACTCGCGCTCGTTCCAGCAAGCGTCCCGCAGGTGTTTGTTCTACGAATTGCGGCTCTTCCTCGGTAAGCAGGAGTTCGTCCGGCGGCAAATCGAGCATGTGCAGCACTTGATCCACTACCGGTTGAATGGATGGCTCATTCAGCTCGCTCAGTTCTTCCAGATAAGCCCGTAGGCCGGCCCGGCCACCCGCCGTCATAACGCCACGAGCGCGCTCGCGCCAAAGGTTTACGTCCGCAGCAATCTGCTGCTGCCGATTGCGCAATTGGATTTGCTCCTCCCGCAGCTGCTGCTTCTCCTCCCCTCGTAGCTCCAGCAATTGTTTGCCGATATCCTCGATCCGCCTTCCAAGTTCGATGAATTCATGCTGCACTTCATCCGCTTTGCGGTTGAGTACCTGTTGCAACGGTTTCAGCCCGAGGCCAAACACTGTCACTGCCCTCCTTGGACCCGACAAAGGGTTCGAAGGCGATTTGATCCAGATGAATTAAGTTACTCGCATACCCAAGAACGGTAAAATGACTTCGCGATCATCTCTTCTGCGTGACGGAAAGCCGTCCCGCATTTATCGTTCAAGCCATCACAAGTCAGTATAGTAAAGGAAAGATAGCACGTCAAACACTTTCTGCTCGCTACAAAGCAGACGACTCGTTCGAGAAAAATCGTATTGGCGCGAAGTTAAATATTGCCTAAGATACTCTCACCCCGGACCCACCTGATATTCAACACGGATTCAGCCGCCCCCGTGTGCGATCGACGCAGACAAGGAATGAGATGAAGATGGATGCCTTCCAGCCGATTTCGAATAAACCGCACGATGACGACGAGAAGCCCGACTTTCAAAGCATATTGTCGCGCCGGTGCCCCCGCTGTAATGGTGAATTGGAATTCCACAGCAGCAGACCCAAGGTCGGCGCTCCGGACGAAACCATTCGCTGCTCGTCCTGTGGTTATACGCTCGACCTTTCGGACGCTGCGAGTTTCCAGGTGGGAGAGACGGGCGTGGATCTGAATCTGCAGCCCGGATGGTTGACGGCCCTGCAGCACGGCGGACTGCCGAATTTCAGCGTTCGCAGAAAAGACGGGGATGAAGTGCCTCTATCAGACTGGATCCGCAGCGCGAGCAGCGTATTTCGAACCTGTAACCTGGTCATCTTTTTCATGATCCTTGTTGTCGTGATCGTTGTAATCTTCTTGCAATAAATCGATCGTTTCGTCTCCTCATCTCGCACATCCACGGAGAATTTGAGGCGCACTTCCAGACCCATCCTGCGGGGAAGCCTACTTACCTTGAATGCCTAACGATTGATTCAAAAACCCAATCACTCGCTGCTCGTACTCCTCGGGTTCGTCGAAAAGCGCATCGATCTGATGGCCGGGTTCGTCACGCACCCAGAGTGTGGACGGACCGTTCGTCAGTTCGGAATACGCCTGGCTGGTCGCCAATTCGGCGTCGGCGGCGATCAACAGCAGCGGAGTGGAGCTGATCCGGGGCACCGCTTCGCGCAGCGGAGTTGGGTTTCGAATGCCGGTCTTCCACTCGACGAACTGCCATGAAAGCCACTCTGCAGGCAGCCAAACGTACCACTTCGGTTCCGTATCCAGCAGCAGGTCCTCGAACGTGCGCCAGCGTGTCCCTTCGACTACGACCGCGGCGATCGAATCGTCCTGTGTGGCTGTGTACAACGACGCCTTCGCACCTGCGAAAAGTCCAAGCACCGCGATTTTCTCAGGGTCGACATCCGGTCTCTGTTTGAGATAATATACAGCCGCTTCGACGTCGAGATAATCTTCCCAACCCAGCGCGTAAATCTCACCTTCGCTTTCGCCCTGCGTGCGCGTATCGTAGAGCAGCGCGCCATAGCCATGTTTGGCGAGAAGCCCGGCATGATAGAGTGTCCCCGTGCGGTTACCGCTGTAGGCGTGCACGAGCACGACGGCGGCTCTATTGGTGGAAGGAATATACCAGCCATAGAGCTTGAGATTATCGCGAGTTACGAGTGTGACGTCTTCGTACTCCAAGCCCAAATCGGCCGGAGACACGTCGCCGATCGGGTAACGCGGTGGATGCAGCGCGCCGTAGGCGTCGATGATCGGCACACCGAAGTAAAGCAGAATCGCGACGATGGCAACGACGCGAACTGTAAAGACGAGTAGATTCTTATAATAAGTCCGGTCGCGCTTTTGTTTCTGGCCTTGTTCCATGTCTATCTCATCAGCCTTGCGTCATGTTGGACAATCATCGCTGCAGTTATTCATTAATTCGGTCGCCTTGCGCAAACAGTTCAGGAACCGATGGATCGCAGCTCCCGAACGGACAATATCAGCAGCGAAATTCCACTCACGATCAATCCCCAGATCAAAGCTTCCGAGAAAAGTCCACTCCAGTAGGGTCCGGGCTTGAGCATTAAAGGAAAGTGCTTCAAGATGCCCGCCAAAGCCAGAAAACCGCCCACGAATGCGGTGCCGAGGAAGCCCCAACGCCGTCCTCTCGCGGCGAGCGAAAACACCACGATCAGCAGCGCAGCGAAAAAGGCGGCGAGACTCTGCGCCTCGATATTGGTGAGGCCGAATTCCTCCGGAATCCCAAAAAGGAAATCGTCGATCAAGTGGGGAATAGCCACGGCAGTCAGAACGACGCCGTTGATTAATATCAAATTTCTCTCGGCCTCTCTACCCATGTTGTTTCCCCGCCAATGATTTTTTATCAAGTTTGAATGATCATTCTCCCAGATTTCTTTGAAACCCCAATTTTTGCCTGCAATTCAACCAGGTTTGCCCCCCCGGGCAGGTCGTGTTGTAGCCACACTTTTCGCACTGCGTGGGCATGAAGATGAGGAAATGCACTCCGAGAAGCAGCAGATAGACCGGGACCAGATACCAGCCAGTGTTAAATATCCAATACAGCGGGAAGACGATACAAATGAACAACATGGTCTCTCCGGCCTTTGCGTTGTGTTCAAAAAAAGCTTGTTCGAACTGCTTATCTTTGTAGAGGATGCCTGAAAGAAAATTGCCCAGGTAAACACCGCACAACGCGGGACAGTACTGGCCTCGATATGGACATCCCACACAGCATCCCGCTTGAAATACGTTGGTAACAATGTAGAGCGCCAACCAAATTAGCATGAGTAGTGCAGAGTATGTGGACAGCAAATACACAGTCCCGACGAATCCCGTCAGAAAGGGGATTATCGCCAGCGCATAAAACAGTTTGTCTTTCAGTTTCCACTGGTAAGCCGTTGGTTTCATCACAGAATCCTGCTCTTCCGGACAGCCCAGTGTATGCCCGTTGTCATCTTCGAGAAAGCGCTGGAACATTTCCAGGTCATCACAATCATACTACACTCAACACGGAGAGATAAACTGAAGATCGGGTCCATCGGGATCTGGCCCGGATGAATCAACCAATTCACCAACCTTTATTCCACGAACACCTTCGCGAATAACGCCAGACAGTTACGATCATAATCCAGCGAATCTGAAGGTTTGTCGCCAACACGGATTATGACTTTTTTTGGATTCTCTTTCTTTACGGTGGAGAGCGTGATTAAATATGAGGAGACCGATAATGGGAGGGAATACTATGTCAACGCAGGTTTCTGATCCGTGTACCATCGTCATATTCGGCGCATCCGGTGATCTGACGTCCCGCAAGCTGATGCCGGCGCTGTTCAGCCTGTACTTGAAAGACAGACTCCCGAAAAAATTCAACATCATCGGCTACACACGAAGAGATTGGAACGACGAAGTCTTCCGACAGACTATGCAGAAGAGCATCGAGGAACACATGGATTTTGATGAGATTGCAGATGGCTGGAAACGATTCGTGCCGCACCTGCATCACATCCACGGAGGGCTTACCGATGCGGAAGACTATCAGCACCTGCATTCCGCGCTGCCCAAGTTTGAAAAAGGTGCATGGAATCGATTGTATTATCTCGCCGTGCCGCCTCGTTTTTTCACGGATATCGTCTCGGGGTTGTCCGAAAGCAGCATGACGGATCAAAATGGAGCCTGGCGTCGAATTGTGATCGAAAAACCCTTTGGCAGCGATCTAGACTCCGCACGCAAACTCAACGAGGCGCTGCATGACCATCTCGATGAGAGCCAGATCTATCGTATCGATCACTACCTCGGAAAAGAGACGGTACAGAACGTCCTGGTCTTCCGCTTCGCGAACACAATCTTCGAACCGATCTGGAATCGCAATTACATCGAGCACATCCAAATTACCGTCGCCGAAGAAGTCGGCGTCGGGCACCGGGCCGGGTATTACGACGGCGTGGGTGTGATCAAGGACATGTTCCAGAATCACCTGATGCAGCTGCTCACGCTGGTTGCCATGGAGCCCCCGTCGACGTTTGAAGCCAACGCCTTGCGCAACGAAAAGGTAAAGATCCTCAACGCCATCCGCCAGCCATCGGATATGGACCTCGACGACTACCTGGTTCGTGGACAATATCGTGGTTACCGGGACGAGGAGAAAGTAGATCCGAATTCGGATACACCGACCTATGCGGCCATTCGTTTCGACATCGAGAACTGGCGCTGGCAGGGAGTCCCCTTTTTCCTGCGATCCGGCAAGAGGATGGCAGCGAAGACCACGGAGATCATCATCCACTTCAAACGGCCTCCGCACGTCATGTTTCCGCTTCCAGAAGGGTACAAAATCTCTCCGAACATTCTGGCGCTGTGTATCCAGCCTGACGAAGGCATACATCTACGGTTCGACGCCAAGGTTCCCGATACTGCTGCGGAGATGAGACCCGTCGATATGGAGTTCCACTACGCCAACAACTTCGGAGAATGCGCCATCCCGGAAGCCTACGAGCGTCTACTGTTGGACGCCCTGATCGGGGACGCCTCACTGTTCACACGCAGTGACGAGATCGAGAAAGCCTGGGCGTTGATCGATCCTTTCATCGATCTTCCCAAAGGGAAGAAAGAATCGAAATTGGAATTCTACGAACCAGGAAGCTGGGGACCGGCAAAGGCGGAAGCCCTGCTCGGAAAAGTGGGGCGAAGGTGGTTGCGCGGCTGTGCAGACGGCACCTCCCGATCTTCGACGACTCAATCTGGATGCTGAAGACCGTCCAAGCGCCCGTTGATCTGACCGACCTATTATGGCGGTCTCCGACCGCCTTGTTGCAGCGCTGCATCATAAATTTGGGTGCCATACCGTGAAAGGAAAGTGAGGCGTTCTAGAGCAGACGGCATGCCGTTGTCCAATTTTAAGGAACAGAACGGTTCGATTGGCGATTGGATCAGTTTGCTCTACCGCTCCCTTCCGGTATAATCCGAACCGTGGTTGGAAGAGAAGACCGTATCGTTGCACCAAATCGCAAGGTAGAAGATTCGAACGAGCCTTCCCTGCGTCCGCGCATGCTGCACGAACTCATCAATCAAGAGCGCGTCACGGAAAACCTCGCCATCCTCATCCAGGCAGCAAAGGGGCGCGGGGAAGCCCTGGATCACGTTCTGTTTCACGGCCCTCCGGGATTGGGAAAAACCACGCTGGCACACATTTTAGCCAACGAGATGGGCGTGAACATCAAAGTGACCTCAGGGCCGGCAATCGAACGAGCCGGAGATCTTGCCGCCATCCTCACCAATCTGCAGTCCGGAGACATCCTCTTTATCGATGAGATCCACCGGCTGGGCCGAGCGGTGGAGGAAATCCTCTACCCCGCCATGGAAGATTATGCCCTGGACATCACCATCGGCAAGGGACCCAGCGCCCGTTCGATCCGGTTGAAACTGCCTCGCTTTTCCGTCGTTGGTGCGACGACTCGCCTGGCGCTGCTGACCGCGCCGCTGCGTGCCAGATTCGGCGCGATCCATCGCTTGAATTTCTACGAATCCGAGGCCATGGAAGCCATCGTGTCACGCGGCGCCGAGGTGCTCGACGTGGAAATCGATCCCGGTGGCATATCGGAAATCGCCTGCCGCGCTCGCGGCACACCACGGGTCGCCTTGCGGCTTCTTCGGCGCGTACGAGACTTCGCACAGGTTCGCTGCGATGGCCGCGTTACCCGCGATAACGCCAAGGAGGCATTGAAATTACTCGAAATCGATTCTATCGGACTGGATGATTCCGACCGCCGGGTGCTCAGCACCATCATCGATAAATTCGACGGCGGGCCTGTTGGTTTGCAGACCATCGCCGCTTCCATCAGCGAAGAAGCCGACACGGTAATGGACGTCGTGGAACCCTATCTGCTGCAATTGGGCTTTATCGACCGCACGCCTCAAGGACGCGTGGCCACTGCGCGCGCATACGAACATCTGAAACTTGCACCGCCCACGAAACAACAGCCGCGGCTGCCCGAGATCTAAATCCGCATGATGCCAGACACATCGACGTTCGCAAAGTGGTTCATCATCGCCGGCCTGATATTGCTGGGAATTGGTGGGATCATGTGGCTTCTCGGTCGAAGCGGAATTTCGCTGGGTGAACTGCCCGGCGATCTGCGCTTCAGATTGGGTGGGAATACTACCTGCTTCATCCCGCTCGTGAGTTCGATCCTGCTCAGCCTGATTTTGACGCTGATCCTCAACCTCGTCCTGCGACTGTTCAAGTAAATCGACCGTGCACACCGCTGACTTCGATTATGAACTCCCTCCCGACCGCATCGCCCAGCATCCCGCAAATCCGCGAGATTCATCCCGCCTCTTGATCCTCGATCGCCGGAACGACGATATACAGCACCGTTTATTCCGGGACTTGCCAGAGTACCTCTCCTCGAAAGACGTCCTCGTGTTGAACGAAACGCGCGTCATTCCCGCTCGTCTACACGGCAGGAAACTCCCCGGCGGAGGTCGGGTGGAATTGCTGTTGCTCAAACGCCTCGCGCCGCAAACATGGGAGGCCATGGTGGGCGGTAAGGGTTTGAAACCGGGCCGGCGAGTCGCCCTGACCGCAGGGATCACGGCGGAGATCGAAGCGGATCTCGGAGGCCCGCGCCGCAGGGTACGTTTCTCACAGCCAGTCACCCCGGAATTGGAAGAAATCGGCGAGATGCCGCTGCCGCCGTACATTCATGCGAAACTGGAAAACCCGGATTCCTATCAGACGGTCTTCGCCCAGACGCCCGGCTCCGCAGCCGCACCGACGGCAGGCTTGCATTTCACGCAGGAACTACTGGACCGTATTCGGGCGAAGGGTGTGCACATTGCCAGGGTTACGCTCCACGTCGGACTGGATACTTTCGCGCCGGTTTCGGAGCAGGATCCCCACTCCCATCCGATCCATTCGGAGTGGTGCCAAATCACGCAGGAAGTGGTGGATGCAATCATCCATTGCAAGCAAATCGGCGGCAGATTGATTGCCGTAGGCACGACGAGCGTACGTGCGATGGAAACCGCAGCGAGAGCCGCACAGGCGGGCCAGATGATCTCGGCATACGAAGGCGATACCGATCTTTTCATCCTGCCCGGGTTCGATTTTCGGGTCGTCGACGCCATGTTGACCAATTTCCACCTGCCCAGATCGACGCTGCTGATGATGGTCAGCGCGTTCGCAGGGCGCGAACGAATCCTGCGCGTCTACCGGATCGCCATCGAAAACGGCTACCGCTTCTATTCATTCGGCGACGCAATGCTGATTCTCTGATTGACTTGCCGGACGACCTATGGGATACTCATTAGCAGGAATTAACAACCTGCTTCCCCTTCGCTATCTCTATATAGAGGAGGTGGTGCCCATGAGTAATAGTGGCAAACTTAACGCTGCGGCATCCCTCCTCTGTGATGAGTAAGGATGCCGCAGCCATCGAGAGAGCCGTCCAATCGGGCGGCTCTTTCACTACGAAAGGGTGACCGCCATGGCCAAGTTCCCGGTTGGAAAACTCCCTGCACAAGTCCTGTCCAGGCTGCTGCAGCAGCTCAGCAGCTCGGATCCCAATGTGATCCTGGGGCCAGGGATCGGTCTGGATTGTGCGCTGATCGGACGCGGGGAACAAGTCCTGGTGCTCAAATCCGATCCGATCACCTTCACTGCGGAGAACATCGGCTGGTACGCCGTCCACGTCAACGCCAACGACATCGCCACGACGGGTGCGCAGCCGAAGTGGTTCCTCGCCACGCTGCTCCTGCCCGCGGCACGCTTCGATGAAAATCAAATTGACACAATCCTGAAGCAAATCGACGAAGCCTGCCAACACGTCGGCGCAACGCTCGTCGGCGGGCACACGGAAATCACCACGGGAATCGACCGCTGTATCTTGTGTGGCACGATGATCGGGGAAGTCGAACGCGAGGACCTGATCACGCCGCAGGGCGCTCGTCCTGGAGATACCCTCATCCTGACGAAAGGGATACCCATCGAAGCCACCAGCATACTCGCAAACGACTTTGCGGATAAACTGAAGTCGCTGCCGGGGGACCTCCTGACTCGTGCACAGAATTTTCTCCACGACCCCGGCATCGGCGTCGTTACGGAAGCGTTGGCGGCAGCACGCTGTGGAGGCGTCAGCGCGATGCACGATCCCACCGAAGGCGGTCTTTCCACCGGCGTGTGGGAGCTGGCGGCTGCGTCGAAGGTGGGACTGATCCTGGAATCGGAAGCCATCCCCATTCCGGTAGAATCGCAGGCCATTTGCAGCGCACTTGACGTAAATCCGCTGGAAGCTATCGCCTCCGGTGCGCTGCTGCTCACCGTGCGACCGGGAGCAGCAGCAGACGTGCTTGCTGCCATCGATGCCACCGGCGTAGATGCGTACGTGATCGGTGAGGTCATCGAAGGCGAGAATGTGGCTATGCGCACCTCGGGAAGTCTGACCGCCCTGCCCTGGCCGACTCGCGACGCTCTCACGCACCTTATCGAATGAACTCGAACGGAAAACGCTCACGACTCCGTGAGCGCCCGCGCATTGCAACATGGTGTTGCCCGGCTATTCCTGGTTGTATTCTTCCCCGTTAACCTAGCAATATTTTCACACGCCGTTTACATTCGGAACGTGATCTATCAACTCTCCGAGGCAAGCCAATTGCGCACCTTCGTAACCAGTTCTTCGTGATTGATCGTTTTTCCCAGGAATTCGTTCGCGCCGGCCTCGAGCGCCTTCTGACGAATTTCCTCTCCCACCGCCGCAGAATAAAGCAGGATGGGTACTTCATGCATTTCTGCATCCTGACGTAATTGCTTGCACACTTCCAAGCCGTCGATCCCCGGCATCATCACATCCACAAGGAGTACATCCGGCTTCGTCTCTTTGGCGAGGCGGACCGCATCCTTGCCATTCGCAGCCGTTACGACATCAAATCCGCTGCGTTTGAAAATATAGTCCAGGAAAAAGAGCAGCTCTGTGGTATCGTCGACAATCAGTATCTTATCACTCATCTACTTCCTCCCGAGCGGAGGGAAACTCCAACCGCATGGCATCGCCTGAATCTCCAAAGAAATCCCCCTCTTTAAATCCCCATTTTTCGTAAACGGTTTTTGGATCGTAATCGTGTTCGATAAACCATTCCGCTAATTTCTGTCTTCGTTCCTCACCGGACGGTTCTTCTCCGGGTTGAAAACCTTCATCGTCCATTCGCAACCCACAAATCGAGCAGTCGACAGTCTGGAAGGGATAGGTGATCGGCGTTGGAGGGCCCAGCCGGGCAAAAAGGAAACCGCAAGTCGCACAAGGCGCATACTTCCCCTTTTCATCATTCAACGAAGAAACGGGTTCTCCAACGACAGGTACAAAAGTTCGACGTTCAACAATCGTAGCTGCAATCAAACCGCCGACACCCAACAGGCTGACGATCCACCCCAGAATCGGCCAGATCGTACCGAAAGGCCGGTAACGAATATGGACTTCATGTTCGCCTTCGGGAAGGGAAATTTGGATGAGATTTTCATAGACTTCCATTGCCGTCTCTTCACCATCGACGCTTGCCCGCCAGCGAGGAGAATATGTATAGGAAAGCAAGGCATTTTCGAGCGGCTCATCCAGATCCGTGACGAAGGTAAGACTCCTGCCGCCGGCTTCGAAATTCGAATAGGGTACGGAGTATAAACGAAGCGCCTGGTCGATGTTCAATCCTTCGAGGGTTAAATCACGCAGCGCCGTCACAGTCTCGAAGTTACCTTGAAGTTGTGCATAATAAAGGAGATTCAAACCGATAAACCAGGCGCGGCCATCGCCGACGTCCTTGTAACCCAGGATAGGGTACCACTCGTCGCCAAATTTTACCTCGCCATAGACGGAATCGAGTCCCTGATAGATTGCACCGGACCACCCCTGCGGAGCCACGACGTCCAGTGGTAGTGATTCCGGCAACCCGGCGAGTTCGTCTGTCCAGCGTATGCGTATCGTATCCGGAAAAGAGAGCCGCAGCACGTTCACACCCAGCAAGTCCAGGGTGCGGCCAAAGACTTCCTCCATGCCGCTCAACTCCAATATCAGACGGCCTCCGTTCTGAAGATACTCGATCAGGAGAGATTCATCTTCTCCAATTGCGTTCGTGGAACGCTCGAAACGATACAATCCAATCGCCGCATACGCTTGTAGTTCAGCAGGCGTGAGCCGGGAAAGATTCACTTCCCGAGCCTCTTCTGCGAACGGATAGGTCATGAGAAATGGAGGCAGTCGATCTCCAAGCAGGAGCATACGTTGCTCGGGAATCCGCTGGAGCATGCCCGCAGGTTGTGGATTGACCCAGATCTCATAGATTCCTCTCGTCTGCCGCAGTTCGAAGCCAATCTGCGCTAGAGCGGATTGTGCGAACGTAGCAGCCTGCCAATCGCCACCTACTACGGCGACACCGACGTTCCACAACGAGAGAATGTGCTGCAGGTATTCCGGACTCCATTCCGTCGCACTGAGTACACGCCGCAGCGCCCTGTGATGCGGCGTGTTTTCCAACGCCCAACCGTTGATCAAACGCCCGTCTTGGCCGGCGAAATAAACCTCCAGGGAGTCCGGCTCGGGGTAGGTCAGCAAAGCAATTCGGCAATCGCTGCTGCCGTCAGGACAATCGATGTCCGAGAGAAGCGCCTGCTGGTAAGGATAAGGGTGATTACCGATCAATCCCCAACCCGGGAAGAGGTCAATGAAGACCGCTCCAACGACGACGATTACACGCGCCCAACGGGCACGATTGCCGATCGGTAAAAGGCCGGAAGCGCCGATGGCGAGAGCGAAGGTGGCGAAGTTGAGAAATCGCTCCGGCAGTAATTGTGAACTCAGCGGCAGCAAATTGAACAGCACGCCCCTCGGGCCAAACGACAGCCAGATCGAGATGATTCCCGCGAAAACCCATGCACTGCGATTCTTATCCGGTCTGGCCGTGGCAGCCAGCAGCGCCATGATGATCGTGCCAAAGCCGAAAAGGATTTGCCCGCCAGTGATGTCAGCCGCCGGCAGGATGGATTCGATCGACGTGGAAAACAATGCCACTTTTTCCTGGGGTAGATATGGAACCTGCGGGATCTCCCCACGGCTGTAGGCCGGGAGGATCCATAACGCTGTGAGCAGCGCGCCAGCGACCACCCCTGCAGTCCACCATGCCCCCCAGTTCAACGGTATATCCGCGTCGATGAAGAGGCGTACCACGATGTAAAACACGAAACCAATGGCGAAAATGAGCGCCTGCTGCGGATGAGCCAGGATCGCCCAAGCCCAACACAGGCTCAACACAATCACAGTCGGCATCTTCGGACGCGAACGATCCAACAACCGCTGTGAAAACAGCGCAATGGGAGGCAAAGCGAGCAGCGCCAGAATCCGCGGGTAGTTGCCCTCGAAGAACAAGGTTCGCAGCTGGTACGGTGCCCACAGGGCCAGTATCGTTCCCAACGCGGCAGGCCAGGGGCTGCTCATGCGGAAAAACGAGACGTAGCAAAGCGCGGCAAAGACCAGAACCGCCAGCGAAGCGAACAGCTTATGGATCTGGCCGGGATCGCGGAACAGATAAGCAATGGGCGTCAGAATCAACGTCGTCAGTGGGGGATAAAAAGTGCGGAAAGCATCACCCATGTACCAGTTGGGCATCCAGCTTGTGGAAAAATACGCACCCGGCCCCTCTTCCCGAATTTGATCCGCGAGGTATTCCGCCTTGGCGATGTGACCCCAGGCGTCGGTGCCGATCGGATATCCCTTCGACCAGACGCCACTCAACAATACGAACAGGGCCAGCGTGACGAGCATCGCTGGCCCGAGGTGTTTTTTCGAGAGACGGTTCCAGTCTATTCTGCCCAGATGTCTACGAGCCCTCCCAACCATGCCACGGACCGTTTCAGTCCCTGCAGCTGCAATTCTTCCAACCACTCCCCTCGGGTCGTCCATCTCGGCTCTTCGCTCAGTACCTTCAATATGCCACTCAAACGGAAAAAGTATACAACCGTCCGATATACCGCCAACAGCGGTAAATACAACGCAGATTTTCTCAGCAGCCGACGTTCGCTGCGAGCGCAAACCGGCCATGCCACTGCCATCTGCACGGCATCGGTGAGCACGTACAGTGTATACATTAAAGCTGCTGCTTGCGCAATTACGCTCGTTTCATACCCGAAGAAGGGGAACAAGGGCAGCAGGAAAGCCCAGATCAAGCGCAGCAAGGCCAATGCATGATCGTTCTGCAGCCGACGAGGCATCGTCCAACTCCAAAAACGGCCTCGTTTTCCCAGCAAATCGGAATTGACTGCCATGACCTCGATTTCCCCTCGCTGCCAACGCACGCGTTGGGAATACAAATCACGCCAGTTGGTCACAGGAGCCAGGTGGATACGAACCTGCGGTAGATAACCGACGCGTTCCTGGGCGCGCTGCAGCGTCAGCGTGGCATCCGTGTCTTCCGAAACCGTGCGCCCGCGGTAGCCGTTCATGCGTTGGATGACTTCCCGGCGGAAGATTGCACAGGCCCCCGATAGCGTAAACAGCTCCTGGCGCACCGCCTCAGCGTGGCGGCCGATGCGAAACGCCTGGAGGTATTCGAAGAATTGTGCCGAAGCCAGGAATTTCTGGCTGAAGGTCAGTTCCTTCAGGATGGGCAAATCATCTTCATCCAGGCGGATGTAGCCCTTATCGTTCGCCTCGACGAGCAGGTTGGGGTCGATGATCAAGTGCGCCGTCGCCGCCTGTAAATGGGGATCGACCCTGAACGCAGCGACGGCCTGCTCGACGGCTTCCGGCTCGAGAACGACGTCCGAGTCTACGGCAAAGATCAATTCGCCTCGGCACTGTTTGATGCCCAAATTGACCGCCGTCGGTTTTCCCTTGTGCTCGCCCTGCACCAGCGTCATCACCCCGCCGAACTCACGCGCCGGGATGATGCGGTTGTGCAGGCGGATGTGCCCGTTCCAGTGCGCCGTGCCGTTGATGTGCCCGTTGACAACTTCCTCCGGGCGGTCCGTCGAACCGTCGTTTATCACGATGATCTCGATCAAATGATGCGGATACGTCTGCGCCTTGAGGCTGGTGATGCAGCGGTCGATGTTCAACTGCTCGTTGTAGGCCGGGATGATGACCGAGACCTTGGGTAGACTGCGCCGGGGCAGCGGCGGATACAGCTTCGCCATGCGGCGGTGACGCCAAACCAAAAAGGCGTCGTTGAGTGATTTGAAGACGTCGATGCAAAGTGGGATGAGTATCCACACACCCCAAAATATGAGGAAATGCTGCCAACCCATGGTCGTCATGCTTTATTCTCCGGCCAATTATTGAACCGCTCGGCCACTGACCTCCAAATCCCTGCGCACGAAGCGGATCGTCGGCAGGGTCAACATGCGCCAATATACGAATACGATTCCCACGAAAAACACCATTCGCCCCACCAGTGCGTGTGCCCAAGGTACAGCGGGTTTTCCCAACGCCGCAACCATGGCAATGATCACCGAAAGACGGATGAGATTGATGATCACCGTCGCTGCCAGGCCTCCGATCAAACGCCGCAGCCGTTCGGCGGGCGGAAAACGCGGATAGAAAAGCAGCAATCCGGCAAAAACCGAAAGTTCGATCAACGTCGAGCATTCGATGCCGATCGCCAGGACGGACCAGCCGGTCGGATCGGGCACAACGAGCTCGGCGCCGTTCAACGTCGATAAACCCAATCCGAACCACCCCCAAACGATCTCAAGCAGGCTCGCTTGCGCCGCACCCAGCGGCTCATTCCACCCGCCCAGCCATCCCGCCAGGATCAACAACGCAGCCAGGCCAAATGCGCCCCAAAGATATGCAGTGAGACTGTAGCGTCTGTGCCGCAGCGCAAGCAGGCCAATGATGTAAACAGCAAGCGCCAACGCCATGAGGGGGTAGTTCATGCCGCCTCCAGGGCGAATTCATGCCTGCGGCGCCAGAGCCAAATGACGAGCAGCGCAACGGCGGCCAGACTGAAAAACCATCCCAACGATGGTACGGAGTAGAAGGTCGTGGAAGCGCTGTCGATGTCGCAATTTTGCGAATTACCGGTGCTCCAGCACAAACGCACGGTGTACGTGCCGATGCTGGGGAAGGCTGCATTGGAGGTGGACCACGAATCGCTGTACGTGTCGCCGGCCTTCATGTTCGGCATGTTTGTCGTATGTGTGGCGACCACGGTGACGCCGTCCGGCGCGAAAATCTGGTAATACAAATTCGAGTTGGAGATTTTAACGTCCGCCCGCTCGCTACTGTGTACGTTTACGCTGCTGCCCTGGCTGGATGCGTCCGAAGCCGTGAGACCGGTGATGACACCCTTGCTGGTCTGGGCGAGCGCAGGTATGGCGAGAAGCATGAGGATCACAGTTGCGCTGAATCCCGCTCGAATCGATCGTGATACCATAATTCCACCTTTACGCACTCATACGTTCGAAACCACCTTCCAGCGAAAGGAAGGTGCAGTTCCGATCCATGTTTGTGAAACGTCCATCTTGAATGTAACTCATTCTCAGGCGCAGTGACATTTCAACGACCTTACAACTCAAACCGAATGGTCCTTTGCAGTTTTTCGTTTCGAATAGTAGTGAGGTTTTTATTATTAAGGAGACGCTCGGATGGGCGCCTATCGTTCCCTTCGCCTCCGTAAAGACGCCCATCTCCCGGTGGTTTATCCTCCGGCTGCAGGGTTGTTTACACATTCCCCCAATTCTGCTGGTTTTTCCCTGGAAACGCGAATGAGGCTGTCCTTTTGGGACAGCCCCAGGTCACCGCGCATGTTATAAACTACAAAGGATCGGAAATCGCGACAGGAAAAACTACGGCAGGTCCCAATAACTCACGTTATAAACGTCCACTTCTACACCGGCCGTCATTGCGGAACTCACGAACACGCCGAAGCGTCCACTGGCGTACGCTGAATCAGACACCTGTGCGATCAAATGGCCATTGACGTAGAGTTTCAGTGTATCTCCCTCGGCCCACAAACCAATACGCTGCGTTTGATCGGATCCGTATGCGAGCTCCGCAGATACGGTCCAGTTGGCCAACTTCGTAAACTCCGAACCGTCCCATATTCGCAATGCGTAACGCCCGTCGCAGGAAACCCCGAACAGGTAACCGACGGCGCCGTCCTCCGTGAGTTTCGAACGTGCCATCAGACCATAAGCGTCCAGACCGCTGCAGGAACCGATTTTCGCTTCCATCTCCAGATAGAAATTGGAAATCGTGGGCGAAGTCAGCATCCAGCTGTTCCAATAATCGGGGTTGAGCGCGGTCATGATGAGTTCATCCTCCCCGATCTCAAAACGCGCATGCTCGTCTTCGTACAGCGGCCAATTGCTTCCGGAGCTGAAGTTATCCTGAAACACAGGCGCGCCCAGCCCCGCTCTCGGATCTCCCGGCGGGAGCGTCGGCGTTGCCGTTCCGGCAAGTGTGGGCGTGATGGTTGCGCTCGGCTCCGCTTCCGAAACGGTTGCCGTCAACGTGGGTGTAGGCTGCGCTTCGTACAGGGGAATGTTTTGATAGTCCCATCCAAAAGACACTTCGGTGCTTGAATTGTCCTCGTCGATCGTGACGGTGAAGCTGATCATCTCGTCGCTTCCCCGGACCTCGGGTGCAGTCCAGCGTCCGGGAAGAAGCAGCGACGAATTGGCGGCGCTTACTGGATCGATGCTGACGCAGTACGTCCCCGGATACAGTCCGGCGAAGAAGTAGAAACCGTCCGGCCCGGTCTGTATACTGCGATACCCAATGGACGGGCAAGTCCCCTCCCCCAACAGCACTTCGACGCCTTGGATGCCGATTTCATTCCCATCAACGGTTCCGTTGGCCATCAAGGCCGATCCTTCCGGTGCATCAACACAGCCTTCGGGAGAAATGAACGGCAACGGCTCCCCTTCGGCCGGGTTTGCACACAGGTCGTGCCACACCCGTCCGGCAATGGTGTTGCTGCCCGGCGTGATTTCAATGATGGTTGGAATCGCCGTGGGACCAAAGCTGATTGAATCGGTGAACGTACAGGCCAGCAGGGAAAGGCCCAGAACCAGCACTACAAGTGGAACGTATCTTCCTTCCCTCTTATTTCTATTCATGCCGTCCCTCAGCGTCGTATTGTCTACGGTCGCACGAATGCAGATCGTCGCTATTGTAAAATATTTTCACAACGACACAAATGGAAATAAGAGGGAAGGAAGATACGTTCCACTTGTAGTGCTGGTTCTGGGCCTTTCCCTGCGCAACGGCGCTGATTCTACCATGTGCGCGAACTCGGCGTCAATAAACCTTCACGATGCCCGGTGATCGCACTATGTTACAATTCCAACCATGTTCGTCCAAATTGTCGATTCGAGTACAATCCAGGCATGAACACTGACGAAGTCGAACGCCTTCTGGGACGCATCCTGCCCACGGTGCAAAAGCCAGGCCGCTACACCGGCGGCGAGTTGAACCAGATCGTGAAAGAATGGTCCACCATCCCCACGCGCATGGCGCTGGCCTTCCCAGACATCTACGACCTGGGTATGTCCAACCTGGGTCTGGCCATTCTCTACGACATCCTCAATCGTCAGTCGGACGTGCTCGCCGAGCGCGTGTATCTGCCCTGGAGCGACATGGAAGCAGCCATGCGCCAGGCAAATCTGCCGCTGTATTCTCTCGAGAGCAAGCACCCCATTTCCGAGTTCGACATCCTGGGAGTTTCGCTGCCATACGAGACGCTCTACACCAACACACTCAACCTGCTCGATCTCTCCGGGATCCCGCTGCGCGGCGAGGAACGAACGGGCGGGCATCCACTGGTCATCGCCGGTGGTCACGCCGCGCTCAACCCCGAACCGATGGCCGCCTTCATCGACGCCTTCGTGATCGGCGAAGGGGAGGAAGTGATCCTCGAGATCGTACGCACCTTCAAGGACTGGAAAACACGGCAGGAACCGAGAGGAACGCTGCTGGAATCGCTGGCGCAGATTTGGGGCGTATACGTGCCTTCGCTGTATGAGGCGCATTATCTCGAAGACGGCACGCTCTCCCACATCGAAACGCGAAGCGAAAAAGCACCCGTTCCGGTTCTGAAGCGCATCGTCCCCAAGCTCCCGCCGCCGCTGACGCGTTTCATCGTGCCCTTCATCGACGTGACCCACAACCGCGTCCCGATCGAGATCATGCGCGGCTGCACACGCGGCTGTCGCTTCTGCCAGGCCGGCATGATCACGCGCCCGGTTCGGCAGCGACCGGTGGCTGAAATCCTCGACGCCGTCGAGAAAGCCCTGGCGCACACCGGTTTCGAAGAAGTCGGTTTGCTCTCACTCTCCTCCTCCGACTACGGACCCATCCTCGAACTGGTGCGCGGCGTCAACGAGCGTTTCGCCGGACGGCACCTGAACGTATCGCTGCCCTCCTTGCGCATCGAGACCTTCTCCGCCGAACTGATGGAGTCACTCAAAGAAAGCTCGCGCCGCAGCGGGTTCACCCTTGCGCCCGAAGCCGCCACGGAACGCATGCGCGAGATCATCAACAAACCCGTGTCCACCGAACAGCTGCTGGACACCGCAAGGGAGATATTCTCGCGCGGCTGGCACACGATCAAACTCTATTTCATGATCGGCCATCCTTCGGAGACGCTCGAGGACGTTCGAGCCATCGCCGATTTGTGTAAGGCCGTGCTGAAAGAAGGGCGCCGTATCATCGGGAAACGTGCACAGGTGAACGCCGGCGTGAGCACCTTCGTACCCAAACCCCACACGTCTTTTCAATGGGTTCCCGTCGATGCAACGGATCAGATTCAAGCCAAACAGGAACTGCTCAAAAAAGAACTTCGGGGTCCCGGATTGAAACTCAACTGGAACAAACCGGAGGAAACCCTGCTCGAAGCCTGGCTATCCCGCGGCGACCGGCGCATGGGAGAAGTCATCTTGCGCGCCTGGCAGCATGGCGCAAAATTCGACGCCTGGCAGGAACACTTCCGCTACGATCTGTGGATGCGGGCCTTCGATGATGTCGGCTTGAATCCCGATTTTTACACCCTGCGCGAACGGCCGATCGACGAGACGCTGCCATGGGACCACATCGACGCCGCGGTGAAGAAGCAATTTCTCACCGAAGACTACCTCTGGAGCCTCAATGGCCGGACGCGCATCGATTGCCGCGAACGCTGTTTCGCCTGCGGCATCTTGCCCAAGTACGCCGATCTACGCCGAGCACATCCGGGAGAAACCTGGGAATGTCCCGAAGTGCGTTCGCCGCGGCATAAATCGCACGCGAAAGACCATTTACCCACACCGGCTTGAATTTCATGGAAACGACTGCCTACCGCTACCGCCTCACCTTCTGCAAAGAGGAATCGGTCCGTTTCACCAGCCATCTCGATCTGCATCGCGCCTGGGAACGCACGTTTCGCAGGGCCGGGCTGCCGCTGGCCTACCGCCAGGGATTCAATCCGCGCCCGCGGATCAACATCGGCAGCGCTTTGCCGCTGGGCTACACCAGCAAGGCGGAGCTGCTCGATTTCTGGCTTGAGGAAGAACTAGATACGAAGACGATTGCCAGGGCATTGACTCGAGCTCAGGCGCCCGGTCTGCCAGTTCGTGAAGTACGGCGCATCGAAACCAGGCAGCCGGCGCTGCAAGCCCAGATCAACTCCGCGAGCTATCTCGTCCGACTCGATGATCCACCGCCGGGTCTTCTCATCCAAACGACGGTCGACGGTCTAATGAACGCAGCCAGCCTGCCGCGCGAGCGGCGGGGGAAATCCTACGATCTGCGTCCATTGATCGAGACTCTACTCGTGAAACGGGAAGGGGACGCCGTTCAACTGGAAATGACACTCAGCGCTCGTGAGGCCGCCACGGGAAGGCCTGGAGAGGTGCTGCGTGCTATGGACCTCGATCCCGCCTGTGCCCACATTCAACGTACCAAGCTGATCATCACCCAATTGGAAGAGAATTAACACAAACTTGCGCCGCCGCAGTGTTTTACGTCGGGATGCGGGCCGCAAGCTTGCGGAAATCGATTTCGAAACTGTCGAAGAGATCTACGACAGTTTAAAGAGGCCCATGTACTTCATCGCCAGGTTGAGATCGCCCTTCAAAATCACCTTTTTCGTGGCGATGGCGGTCATCGGGTTGAGCTTACCCATGATCATGTCGATGTAATCCGGGGCTTCCGAAGTGACCGTCAGGTTGGCGTCGTCAACGCTGCCCCTTTCCACCGTACATTTCTGCTCGCGGATCGTGCAAACCCAATCGCCGCCCTCCCCCAGGTTGAACTGAATCACGGCATCCACACCTTCCGCTTTTTCGGGCAGGAATGCGCCTGGCATGCGTTCCATCAGGTCTTCAACGGTCAATGGCATGTTTTCGCTCCTCTCGTTTTGTAGATTTCAGCGGCGATCAAACCAGCAGGTTTTCGAAAATCCCTGCCGCACCCATTCCGCCTCCGATGCACATGGTAACCATCACGTATTTCACCTTGCGGCGGCGCGCCGCATGCATGATCTGCACCGTCAGCTTTGCGCCCGTGCCGCCCAACGGATGCCCCAAAGCGATGGCGCCGCCGTTGACGTTGACGATCTCGTGATTTAATCCCAACTCGCGGATCACGGCAAGGCTTTGCGAGGCGAAGGCTTCGTTGAGTTCGATCAAATCGATATCTCCTAATTTCATTCCATATCGTTCCAGCGCTTTGGGTATCGCTTCGATGGGTCCGATGCCCATGATTTCCGGCGGGACGCCGGCCACCGCAAAGCCCACGTATCGCAACCATGGTTGGACGCCCAGCTCCCTGGCTTTCTCAGCGCTCATTACCACCACGGCGGCGGCGCCATCGGAGAGTGGCGAGGAATTTCCCGCCGTCACCGAGCCGTCCGGCGTGAATGCTGGCCGTAGTTTCGCCAATGCCTCCAGCGTGGTATCCCTGCGAATGAGCTCATCCTCGTCGAAAATCACGCTTCGAGTTTCCTGCGGGGTATTTATTTCCACCTTCAGCGAGGTAATCTCGTCCTTGAAGAAACCCTCGTCCTGCGCCTTGGCCGCTTTCTGGTGGCTGTGCAGCGCAAACGCATCCATGTCCTCCCGGCTGACGTCGTATTTCTCGGCGACGTTCTCCGCCGTCTGGCCCATGCGGATGTAGGCTTCCGGCATGTCGAGCACCAGCTGCGGATGTGGGCTGAGGCGAAAACCCGTCATCGGAACCATGCTCATGCTTTCCACACCGCCGGCGATGATGATGTCCGCCCCGCCGGTCAGGATCCGTTCGCAGGATTGAGCGATCGTTTGCAACCCGGAGGAACAAAAACGATTGACCGTCATCGCCGGAACTGAAGCCGGAAATCCGGCGTACAGTCCGACCTGCCGGGCCATGTTGAGACCCTGGCTCCCTTCGGGAAAGGCACAGCCCAGAACGATGTCATCCACGAGCGCCTTGTCGAAATCGCCGGCTCGTTCCCAGGCCGCCCGAACGACCGTGCCGGCCATGTCCTCCGCCCGGTAGGAGTGCAGCGTGCCTTTTTTCGCCCGTCCAACCGCCGTTCGAGCCCCAGCTACGAGCACCGCTTCTTTCGCCATCGATTCCTCTCCTTGCAGCCTGGGCATCAGATCTCAAGTCACCTCCGACACCCAGCTCCATTAGCTCATTTACACCAACTCGCCATACGGCGCACCTAATTGCGCAGTGGTTTGTTGTGCTCGATCATGTGCGCCAGCCGCTCGAGTGTCTTCGGCTCGTGGCACAGTTCGAGAAAGACCTCACGCTCCAGGTCCAGGATCGTCTGCTCATCGACCCACGCCGGCTCTGACCACTCGCCACCGCAAAGCACGCGCGCCAATTTCCCGGCGATCAGCGCGTCGTGCGCAGAAGCCCAACCCGCTTCTTTCAGGTCCCACACTGCAGCGCGCAGCAGGGCGAGCACGTCCCGTCCGGCGGCGTAAATCTTCTCCGGCATCGGCGGACGGTAGCCTTCCTGAACCATTGCCAGTGCGCTGCGTTTGGCTTCCGCCAGCAGATGTTCCTTCTTCATGATCACGCGATCCCCCGGCTGGAAGAAACCCATTTCGAAGGCTTCGAAAGCGCCGGTGGAGACCTTCGCCAGCGCGATCTGCTCGAATGCTTTGAGCATGACCGAATTGGGATCCGCATCCGGAATACGCATGACCGGGTTGATCACCCGCCGGATCATCTCCTTCGTGCCCGACCCTGCGGGTATCACCCCGACGCCCATTTCCACCAGCCCGATGAAGGTTTCCGCTGCAGCGACGCGTTTCGAACAGGCCATGGCCACTTCAGCGCCGCCGCCCAGGACCATGCCGTGCGGCGCAGCGACGATCGGCTTGGGGAAATAGCGCATGCGCATCAAACCGTTCTGCATGCCGCTGATCATGTCCTCGATCTGATCGAACGCCTCCTGCTGTGCGCCCATCCAGATCAACATGATGTTTGCTCCGGCGCAAAAATGCTGCCCCTCGTTGCCGATCACCAGGGCATCGAAGCGGCCCTCCTCGGCGAGATCGAGCGCATGATCGAGCATGTCGAAAATATCCTGATCGAGGGCGTTGGCTGTGCTGTGAAACTCGATCAAGCCGACGTTGTCCTGCATGTCGATCAGGCTGGCCGAAGCGTTCTTCTTGATCACCGCCCCATCCCGGCTCTTGATGACCGCAATCGGCAGCACCCGATCGTCTCGCGCCAGGGCGACGTAGCCTTTCTTCTTCAAATCGTAATATCCCACGGCCTGCCCGTCCTCGTATTGGTAGAACGTCTCGCAGCCCTGCTTCAGCATGGTCTTCACCCAGGAAGCGACTTCGAAGCCTTTCTCCTCCAGGCGCGCAAGCGTCTGTGCAACGCCCAGGGCGTCCCAGATTTCGAAAGGACCGATTTCGTTGGCGAAACCCCATTTGAGTGCCTGATCGATGTCGACGAAACGATCGGCGATCTCCGGCACGCGCCGCGAGGCGTACGCCAGGGCGTTGGCCGTCGTCTCCCAGATGAAGCGCGCCATCCTACGCGTCTCCTCTGAAGCATCTTCCGCGTCCACCTGAGAAACGATCCAGGCGTAGCGCTCACCCAGGTCCTTGATCTTCCGAGCGGCGCTGAAGAGTTCGAAGCGCGGTTTCTGGGGCGGTTCGTGCTCCATTGTCTGCGGATTGAGCACCCAGAATTCCTTCGTGCCGTCCTCCATGTCGACGCGCTTGTAAAATCCCACTTTGGTTTTGTTGCCCAGCCAACCGCGCTCGATCATATCGCCCATCAGTTTGGAGGTCGAGTCGTGTTTCAAAATTTCACGCGATTCATCATCCGGGATCAGGTCGTAGAGATTGCCGGATACGTGCGCGGCGACGTCGTTCCCCACCAGGTCCAACAAGCGGAACACCGCCGTCTTGGGACGCCCGATCATCACCCCGGCGATGGCGTCGATTTCCTCGATGCCGTAGCCATTGTCCAGGGCATAGGCAAATTCGTAGGTGCTGGTGATCGAGAACATGCGGTTGGCGATGAAATTGGGCGTGTCCTTGCAGATCACGACACCCTTCCCCAACACATTCTCGCCAAAATCCACGATCGCTTCGAGTACCGCCGGGTCGGTCTTCTCGTGCGGGATGACCTCCAACAGCTTCATCCAGCGAGGCGGGTTGAAGAAGTGCATGCCCAGGAAATGCTTCTGGAAGTCCCCGCTGCGCCCTGCGGCGATGTCCCGAATCAACAATCCCGAGGTGTTGCTGGCGACGATGCAATCGTCACCGCGAACCTTTTCTATGCGTTCGAACAAACCTTGCTTGATCTTCAGGTTTTCGACGATCGCTTCGACGATCAAATCCACCTCGGACAAGCGATCGAAATCATCTTCAAGGTTTCCCAGCGTGATGCGCTCTTTGGAGGCTTCACTCATCACCGCCGGTGGACGGCTTTTGACCACCGCCTTCCAACCATTCTCCACGATGCGGTTGCGAACGGCTTTATCTTTCAAGGTCAAGCCGGCGTCTTTCTCCGCATCCGTCAATTCCCTGGGGACGATGTCCAGCAGAAACGTTGGAATCCCCAGGCCGGCGAAGAGCGCCGCGATGCTGCCACCCATCGTTCCGGATCCAATCACGGCCGCTTTCCTGATTCGATAGCCCATAGAAATCACTCCTCTCATGGAACCAAGCCGCGAGGCCCATCAAACGGGAATCGCCTCCCGCCTGCCTGGCTACGATCAGCCGGTTGATCTGGCCGGTACCCTCGTATAGATCGTTGATCTTCGCATCGCGGAACCATTTCTCCAGCAGATACTCGCGCGAGTACCCCAACGGTCCAAGCAATTCCACCGCACGCTGCGTGATTTTCACCACCACGTCTCCGGCGCGCACTTTGGACATCGAAGCCGCCAGGGTGTTTGGCTTTCGCTCGTCCATCTGCCACATCGCTTTCAAAGTCAGCAGCCAGGTCGAACGCAGCATGATTTCCATGTCGACGATCTCACGTTCGAGGTTGGTCATACGGCTGCGCGGCAGCCCGTAGCGAATCTCCACGCCGTGTTCAGCGAGAATCTCCTTGAGTCGTTCGAGCGTGGCCCGCGCGATGCCCAGCGCGGAAGAAGCCACGACCGGGCGCGTGGCGTCGAAAGTCGCCATGGCGCCCTTGAAACCCTTCTTGTTCTCCGGCTTGACCACTTCCGCACTACCGAGCAGGTTCTCCAGAGGAATGCGGCAGTCCTCGAGCACGACCGAGGCCGTATCGCTGGCGCGGATGCCCAGCTTGTGTTCCAGCTTGGTCACCTTGCAGCCCGGCGTTCCGGCTTCGACGACGAACGGGCGTACGCCGGCGCGTCCTGCCTTGGGATCGATCGTGGCCCAAACGACCACGAAACCATCCGAATCGACCAACGCTTTATGGCCCGCGGTGATGAAAATCTTCTCGCCATTCAACACCCACTCGTCACCATCGCGTACGGCCGTCGTGCGCACTTCAGCCGGCATCGCCGATCCGGCGTGGGGTTCGGTGAGCGCGAAGGCATCGAAAACCGGCTTCTCGCCGCGGTGACGCGCCAGGAAACGCTCCTTCTGTTCGTCCGTTCCGGCCGCATTTACCGCCGCCGCGCCCAGACCACCGCCCGGCGTACAGAGCCACAAACCCACGTCCCCCCAGGAAAGCATTTCCGTCTGGAAGGCCATACGCTGGAAGGCGATGCGCGGCCCTTCCTTCTTCTCCTTCTTTTCCTTTTTCTCTCCACTTGGCGTGAGGCCGCCGCCGCCGAGCGCTTTCAAGGAAGTGTGCATGAATTCGATGTAATCCCAGGGAATTTCGTGCTCGTTTTCGTCGAAGTGCCGCGAGACCGGACGCATCATGTTCTCGGCGATGGTCTCGGCAAGCACGACAGCGTGTTCGATTTTTTCGGGCATTTCAAAACTAATCATTGCTGATACTCCCTTCTCGACGATCGTCAGACCATCGCCAAACCGGTGAAGATCGGAATGCCGCGTCCGTTTCGCATCCAGAGTTCGACGGGATGCTCGCGGATATATCCGTGGCCGCCAAACACCTGAACGGCTCTGTCGGTCACCATCATCGCCATGTCGGAGGCGCCGGTGAGTGCCAGGTAGGCGGATTTGGCCGCATCTTCCTTGTCGTTGTCCAGTTTCCAGGCGGCTTCCCATACCAGCATGCGGATGGCTTCGATCTCGATCGCCATCTCGGCCAGCATGAAGGCGATCGACTGCTTCTGTGCGATGGGTTTTCCCCAGACTTCGCGTTCCTTGGCGTAGGGGATGGCGTACTCCAAAGCCGCCCTGCTCAGGCCCACAGCCATGCCCGCGATCGCCACCTGTGAGCTGGCGATACTGCGTTCGATGGCGGAGTCTTCACCACCGCCCAATCTGGCGTCCTCAGGCACGACCACGTCCTGCAACTCGAGGCGAAAGGTAGGCAGCGCCTGAATGCCCAGCAGCTTTTCACGTTCCCCGACTCGAATGCCTTCCGATTCCGCGGGGATGATAAAGGCCTGGGTTTCACCCGCCAGATCGGCGAACACCAGGAATGCCTCGGCTTGATCGGCGAAAGGGACGTAGGCCTTTACGCCGTTGAGCGTGTATCCCTTTTTCCCGTTCTTCGCCGAGGTACTCATCGCCGAGGGCGTGAAGTCGAAACTGGGTTCGATGAAGGCCGCCACGTACGGTTTCCACTCGGCTTCGATCACAGCGGGAATCCATTTCGTTTTCTGTTCCTCGCTTCCCCCGAAAAGGAGCGGTAAGGCGAAAGCGGCAGGCGCCATCACGGCCAGCGAGGCAGCCAAATCTCCCCAAGCCATTTCCTCTGCGGCGAGCACGCCGGTCACCGCCGAGTGCTCCCCGAATCCGCCGTAGGCTTCCGGGATGCTGGCCTGGAGTACACCCAGCTCCCAACCCTTCTCGATCAAATTGGCCGGAAGCTCGTTTTCCTCTTCGGCTTCCCGCGCGGCGGGTTTCAAGTCGTTTTCGGCATAGCGGTGAACGGCATCGATGAGCATGCGTTGTTCTTCGTCGGGTTCAAATGAATACATAGGTCACTCCTTCGGAGAGGGCTCACTGCTCTCCCAGCCTACACGGAATTGCTCGAAATATCCTTCACCTCTTGCTGAGGACCCGACCCGTGGTTTCAGGTTTCTGCCAATCGGAAACCACGGATTTTCGAGGCCATCCGCTCGACGATACCGCAAAGGCACGATCGAATGCGTTTCGAGATCGTCGATGTTATCAACGTACACGTACCCAAGCTGTGCCAGATACTCTACGTGGGCGCCCGCTTCTTCGACGGCCAACAACTTGTCGTATCCCTCCACCTCCGGAAACAGCGCCGACGAGATCTCGGCCAGCGTCTTCGACTCTTCTAATTCGCCGACGATCTTGCGCAGGCGGTCCCGGTGCGATTCTTCGATTTCGTCGATGCGTCTCCCCAGATCGTGCATCTGCTCTCCATGACCCCCGAGTACGTACTTCACCTCGGGATGCCACGTGCGCGTTCGTTCGAGCGAATCGAGGTAATGCCCCAGCCCCATGTTCAGACTCAGACGTTCCGGGGCCTGGTGAGGGGTGATGTGCGGCAAGATGTGATCCCCCGAGAGAAGCACGTCGTCGAGACGAATGATGACTTGCCCCGGACAATGCCCTGGAACGTGCAGCATTTCCAATCGTCCGACGCGCATGCCGACGGCGAAGTAGTTGAAATCCGGCATCAAGGAAGTAAACAAATCCTTATTGATCAGATAGGTGTTCATAAGTTCCTGGCGATACGCCTCACGTACACCCGCCTCGATCAGATATTGATCCAACCGCTTGGCCATCATGGCCACCCGCTCCTCGTAATGCATGAGCACCTTGGCGTCCAGATGATGGATGCCGATGGGCGCCCGGGTACGCTGACGCACGAAGTTCAAGCCTCCGAAATGGTCGATGTGGCCGTGGGTGATGAGGACGTGGGTGAGGTCTTCCCAACTTACCTTTTCATCGAACTGCGAGCTTATGCTGGCGAAGGCCTGATCCAATTGCTCGTTCGAGTCCATGAAACCCGATCCGGAGTCAATCAAGGCCGCCACATCGCCGTCGAGGACGAGATGGGCGAAGCCTTTTAGAAAAGGGAACAGCACGAGGGGGATGCGGTAAATCCGACCTCCGCCGTTCGTGCGCACAAATTCGATCTCGGCCGTCATCTGCTTCAATCCCCTCAAGAAATCCGCAAGCCGTCGAGGATCAGATCACTGAACCGATCGGCAAGCGTATCGGCGCTCAAACGGCCATTCTTGCGAAACCAGGTGATCGTCCAATTCTGAAGCCCCAACAGGGCGAAAACCGTTACTGCCTCGTCGACTTTACGGAACGCCCCTTCTTTAATTCCCTGGCGTACGATCTGCCGCCAGAGATTCTCGTAGGCATCCCGCCGTGCGTTCTGCCGCGAGCGCAGGGAAGGATCGAGACTGCGGTAATCGAAGAGGAGCACGGATGCCAGGTCGCTGTCTTTGGTGAGGCGTTGGAGGTAAACGTGCATCGCCCGGCGCAGTTTCTCGTCGGGGGACAAATCCGATTCTACGACCTGCTCCAGGTCTCCGATCAGCAGATCCAGTACCTGATCGAGGATGGCGAGCAGGATGTCTTGCTTGCTTTCGACGTGGTGATACAGGCTGGCTTTCTGGAGCCCCACGGCGTCGGCAATGTCCTGCATCGAGGCGGCGTGATAACCCTTCTGGCGGAAAATTTGGGCCGCTGCCTGGACGATGTCGCTCCTCTGCATATCGCAAACCTACCGACCGGTCGGTAGTCATATCATAGCAGATCGCAAGACCGCGGTCAAGCATCGA
>JARRPX010000026.1 GCA_037382465.1 Anaerolineales bacterium
CCCGCTTCGTAGAACGGCCGCCGCAGGCAGCGGTCGTGAATCGTCACACCGTAAAAGGATTTCGGCCGATTGAGTTCATCGAGCTCGGGCAGTGCACCGAAAACCAGGTAGTGCACGACGGTGTTGGTGTATACCTCGGGAATGCCGGGGCAGCCAGGCAGGTTGATGACTGGCTTGTCGGTGATGAGCTGGTCGACTCCCACGCCCTGCGTTGGAGCGGGCGCAGCGGCGGGGATTCCGCCGAAGGAGGCACAGTTACCTACGGCGACGACCGCCGCCGCGCCTTTGGCGGCTTCCTTCAGCAGCGCATCGTTGGCCTTGCCGGCGACGGTGCAGTATACACCGCCGTCCTTGGTCGTGATGCTGCCTTCGACCACGAGCAGATACTGGCCGGCGTATTTTTCCATTGCGGCCTTTTTGGCCGCTTCAGCCTGTGTTCCTGCGGCGGCCATCAACGTCTCCTGATATTCGATGTCAATCGTGTTCAACACCAGGTCGGTCAGCGTCGGTGAAAGCGAACGCGAGATCGACTCGGTGCATCCGGCACAGTCCTGAAACTCGAGCCAGATTAGGGGAACGCGCGGCTTGGTTTCCAACGCACGCCGCACCTGGCGCACGAGCGACGGTCTGGGCGTGATCGACTCCACGCCCATTACCCGTGAGCCGTCACGGACGGGCAGGCTGAGGAAAGCCGCCAGTGCGCTGCTCAATTTGAAGAATTCCCGCCGGCCGACGCCCTGACGGGTCAATCGTTCCTGGATCGTTTCACGCTTCGCCATGTTCACCTCCCCGATCTGCAGGTCGATTACGAGCTGCAGTCGACGCCATCCGATTCAAGTTGGTCCCGGTACGCTTCGAGCCCGTCCTTGCCGTGCGCCAGATCACCTTTCTCTCCCTCCCAGTCGGAGGGCGTGATCTCGGCGATCCAGCCTTTCCCGTAGGGGTCGCTTGCAGCCAGGTCGGGATCGTCTGCGACGGCGTCGTTGACCTTGGTCAACACGCCCGACACCGGCGCCGGCACCGGTCCGACGAACTTGCTGCTCTCAACGGTGGCCATGCTTTTACCCTTGGCCAAATTTTGGCCGATCGCCTTGCGCTTGGGTGTGACGGCGATGAATTTTCCGCCGGCCAGTTTGATAGCCGGGGCGGTCATGCCCACGCGCACATCGCCGCCTTCGATCTCCTTCGCCCAGACGTGCTTCTTGATCATGTAATACAGATCATCCGGCAGTTCACAGCCATTGATCGTTGCCATGGATTTTCCTCCTTAGAAACTCACGACGATTTTGGCGGCGTCGGCCATCTCCCACATCGACGCACCGCCGACCATTTCCACACCGTCGATCAGATCTTCCTTCTTCAAACCATGCAGCTCCATCGATGCCGTGCAGGCTTTGAAATTTACACCGGCATCGAGTGCGTCTTGCAGGTAGCCGCCGGCCGCACGCCCGCCTTCCTTGGGGAAGACTTTGTCGGCCGCTCCCTTAACCAACAGCTGCGCGCCGTCGATGGTGAAAAACATATCCACTGCATAATCCATCGCCGCTGCCAGCGTGGCCATGAAAAACGGGGTCGCACAACGGCGCGGCGTATCCGTGCCGCTGGTCATAACAATCAATACTCGCTCTTCATCCATATGCGCGAAATCCTTTCGTTCAGAACGTCAACGTGACGGCGTTGTGTGAGGCATACTCGACGAAGGTCGCCGCACCACCGATTTCGATGCCGTCGATCAAATCCTCTTTCTTGACGCCCATCACGCCCATCGTCATCTGACAGGCGATCAGGCGCACCTTCATCTCGAGTGCCGCATCGAGCAGTTCGCTCAGCTTGCTCACGTCGGCATTCTTCATCATGTTGTTCATCATCGCCGTAGCCATAGCGGTCATGCCGGGCAACATTCCGACGATGTTCGGCACCGGCATCGGCATCGCCGGGTTGGCGATCGGAGCCACCTGCAGGTGATCGATATGCCCCTTCTTCAATATTTCCAGTCCGTAGAAGGTGAAGAAGATCCCCACTTCCATATCGAGCGCCGCGGCGGTCGTCGCCAGGATCAGCGGCGGATAAGCCGCATCGAGCGTACCGTGTGCTGCGATGATCGCCATACGAGTTGCACTTTCGTTAGACATACCTTCCTCCTGTATATCGGCCAACGATCAATACACCAACACGTTGGCCGCTTCGGATTCTTCAATCCGTGGGTGTACATTAAAATTTACTTCCACCCGAATTGCTTTACGCTTTCTTCTTGATGTAGAAGATGAATTTGTCCGCCTGCTGCTCGTGGTCGAGCAGCTCGTGCCCGGTCTTCGACGTCCAGGCGTTCATATCCGGCACCGAGCCGGGATCGGTCGAAATGACCTTGAGCACCTTTCCAGCGTCTAGTCCATCGATCGCCTTTTTGGTCTTCAAGATCGGCATCGGGCAAGACAAACCGCTGCAGTCCAGTTCATGATCAAATTTTTCACTCATGTTTCGCTCCTTGGGTAATTTGCCTATCCGGTCTCATCTCGCGCGGCGGGTATTGCATGCACGGTGCTGCCGTGCGAGAGAATTACACGACTATTTGTGTCTTAATTCGCCAATATAAAGAACAAGGAGACCGCATGTTTGCGATCTCCCAGGGTTTCAGCGTCTGCATTTCCCGGTGGAGTATGTGCTCGCGGAAATATACACTTTGAAATTTGCATACCTTTATTCATCTGCGTGGATACCATCCTGATGCAGGGAAATTAACTTCCCGTCCAACATAACATGCGACCTCCGTTGAAATCCTTATCCGAACCACAAATCCAGCTTAAGCGAAGTTTAAAATATGGGCCTCACCTCTTTCGAATGCAGACAGTCGTGCATCACGCCGATGGCGACCGACCGGTCGAGCCGTTCCCGCTCCATCAAGCATACAGTCCAACGATAATGAGACGTTCGTTATTGTATGGCCCTGCCGCACGTGAAGACGACCCGCGACGAGATCGCCTGTCCATATTCGGCGCAACTCAGTTTCCGCTGAGAATGCCAAACAGCAAATAGCCGTTGAGAGCGACGATCAAGAACAACAGGATGGCGAGCACGGCACTGGTGATGCGTGTATTGGCGAGGTCTCCCATCAGGTCCCGGCGGCGCGCGAACATCCACAAAGGGGTTACGGCCAATGGAAGGCCGAAGCTCAGCACGACCTGGCTGATGACCAGCGTACGCGTCGGATCCAGGCCGATCGATAAAACGACCATGGAGGGGATCATCGTCACCAGCCGGCGGAGCCAGGCCGGGATCTTGCGCTGCAGAAAACCCTGCATGATGACCTGGCCCGCCATGGTTCCCACCGACGCCGATGACAGGCCGGAAGCCAGCAGCGAAACTGCGAAAATCCAGCCTGCTGCGGCGCCCAGCAGCGGCTGCAGGGTCTGGTACGCCTGCTCGATCGAGGCCACATCTTTCATCCCATGGCTGTAGAAAGTGGCAGCGGCCATGATCAACATTGCTGCGTTGACCAATCCCGCGATCCCCATCGCAATGACCACGTCGACCAGCTCAAATCGATACAGGAGTCTTTTCGCTCGTCGATCTGCAGCCTTGATTCGATTCTGCGTCAGGTGAGAATGCAGAAAGATAGCGTGCGGCATGACCGTGGCACCCAAGATGCCCACGGCGAGCAGCACGCTTTCCGAACCCTGGAATTGGGGGACGAAAGCATGGTAGAGCACGTCGTTCCAAACAGGCCGATCCAGAACGGTTTCGATGAGATAACTCACCGCCACGACGCTCACCAATCCACCGATGATCGCCTCCAAAGGGCGGATGCCGAATTTCTGTAATTCGAGGATCAAGAACGATACCGCGCCGGTGATCAGTCCGGCCAACCAGAGGGGCACGCCGAACAGCAGATTGAATCCGAGGGCCGCACCGATGAATTCCGCCAGATCCGTCGATATCGCCACGATTTCCATGGCCACCCACATGAACAACACGAGAGGTCTGGGATATTGATCGCGGCACACTTCTGCCAGGTTCTTGCCGGTGGCGATACCCAGCTTCGCCGAGGTCGCCTGGATCAACATCGCCATGAGGTTGCTGGCGACGATCACCCACAAGAGCGTGTAATTGAATTGAGCCCCCGATTGGATGTTTGTGGCAAAGTTGCCGGGGTCGATGTACGCAACACTGGCGATGAACGCCGGGCCGAGAAAAGGCAGCAGGCGTGCCAACCAGCTTCGCCGTGTCTTTCCCTCGAGGATTTTTCGGGCATTCTCCTGCAATTGAAGGTCCCGGTCTGCCATATCTCCCATGTCGAACCAATCCTGCTGACAGCCAATTCGCGTTTTTCTGCGTTGAATAGCCAGTCGATTTGATGTTGTCGGTTCCTCAAGACCAGTTTCCCGATTCATCCTCTCCGTGATCCTCGACGTTCACGATCCATACGACAGTCCCGCCACATCATGCAAATTCCAGGCATCCTTGATCCAAAGGGATTCAGGTATACAGTGCGAAGACACGTTGCACACAACATCGGACAGGATTTGCAGTATTTTTTCACACGCAATCCGTTTGTACATAAATTTTCCCGCCGCTGACGCTGAAACGTCTTTATAAACAGCCAAAGAAAAGCTTAAGACAAGCTGCAAGCCAACGTCCGCTGGCAGGCTGCAGGAAAGGCAAGTGCCTGGCCTTCTCCGGCGACCGAATCTTGAAGCCTACAGCGGCATTCACTCTCAGATGCTGTTGCGTGTCAGTTAAAGAGGTGACTTTCGAAAAACAACAAGAAAATCGAACCGAGCAAGGTGATGACCGCCAGGATCGTGAGGCATGTCAAGAGACGATCACTGGTATCGAACCGTGATGCATTCTCGCCATCCCTCACCTGTTGCCCTTTAAACAGAAAGAAGCAAACAACTCCAACGACCATCAGCAGGGCAAACAGTGCGAAGAAGACGCTGAATGGAACATCCAGCTCAACCATCTTATTTCCGAATCAATTTCTTTTTACTGCCCCTTTCATTATCAACCTAAAATATAGCATACCCTTTCATGACGCACCCTTATGGCGACATTAAGCGAACATCAAGGGAGCTTTAGTGAATTTCATCACAACGCTCGATCTGATGTACAATGAAGTATGCATGCCCTTCTTTGTTGTAAAAAAATAGGATGTGCTAAGACCATACGCACGATACATCGAATGTAAAAGGTACATACTGATGAACCCAGCACATCTGCTCCTCGTCGACGATGATGCCCTGCTGCGGCGCAGCCTGAGTTACAATTTAGAACAAGCCGGATACAAAGTCACTGCGGCAGGATCGGCGGAGGATGCAATCGCGGTCGCTCGTCGAGATAAGCCCGATCTCGTCCTGCTGGACATCGGTCTTCCAGGGATGGATGGACTGGATGCGCTGCAGGTCTTTCGAAAGGAAGTCGTCTGTCCGGTGATTTTCATCACGGCACGCCGGCGCCAGTTGGACGAGGCGTTGGGATTGGAATTGGGCGCCGATGATTACGTGACGAAACCGTTCGACCAGGACGTCCTTCTGGCGCGTATTAAATCCGTGCTGCGCCGTTCGCAAGCCCCCCATTCTCCGCCGCCGCAAAACGATCCCCTGACACTGGGCGATATGCACATCGATCCCCGCGCCCACACCGTCGAGGTTGCAGGACGGCAGGTCGAATTGCCCCGGCGGGAATTCGACCTGCTGCACACGCTGGCAATGGAAGCAGGTCAGGTCATTTCGGCGGAAGATCTGCTCGCAAGAGTATGGGGAGCGGAGTACGTCGGCGAGCCGCAAGTGGTTTACGTTCACATCCGCTGGCTTCGCGAAAAACTCGAAGAGGATCCGCATACCCCCAAACGAATCGTTACGATTCGCGGCGTCGGATACAGGTTGGATCCACAAGAGGAGTAAGCCTCGGTGAATCTGAGATGGCGTTTCATTCTCGGCAACGTCCTACCGACTCTCATCATCCTCCCCCTGCTGGGTCTGATCCTCGTTTTTTACGTAGAAAGTCTGATCTTCATCCCCCGCTACAGCTCGGAGATCGAAGCCGAAATTAACCTGATCGTAGAGCTGCTCCAACACGATCCTTCTGTCCTCGAAGATCCGGGCAACGCACAAGCCTTCATCGATGAATTCATTCATGATGCCCCCTGGAGGCTGATGCTGCTCGACCCGAACGGCATCATCTTGGCCTCCAATTCCACAACGCAGCAGAATCTCGTAGGAACTGTGGTCGATTCCCCCATCTACGAGGAAGTGCTCGAATCGCGTAGCGTTGTTATCGTAAACCTGAGACATGCTTCGGAGATCATCGACGTCTGGCAGACGGTCGAAAACGACGATGGGACGCCAGCGGGAATCGTATGCATCTCACAGCCATTGGATAGTATCGCCGACGACCTGATGCAGCTTCGTCTCGTCGTGGCGGCCATCCTGCTGACAGGATTGGTCATCGGCTCGTTGATCGGCTTGGGATTGGCCGTAAGCCTCGAACGTCCTCTACGTACGATCAGCGCATGTTTACGGGAAATGGCTTGGAAAGCCAAACCCGAAGACATTAGCGTACAAGGACCGGAAGAGCTGCGGCGGCTTGCTGAAGCGTTCAACCATCTGGTCGAGCGCTTACATGCGCTCGAAAGCCAGCAAAATAAATTACTCGCCAATCTCGTACACGAATTGGGCCGGCCGATCGGCGCGCTGCGATCCAGCGCACAGGCTTTGATTACCGGCGCCGCAGACGACCTCGAACTTCGGCAGGAACTTCTGGACGGGATGGAGAAGCAAACACGCAGCATGGAAAGATTGGTGGATGATCTGACCAATCTATACGACACCTCAGCCGGCCGGTTCAAACTCCAGCGTGAACGCGTGGACCTCAACCATTGGCTGCACCAAACGTTAGCGCCATGGCGGTCGTTTGCCGAAGACAAAGACCTCAATTTCACAGTGCGAAGCGAGACACTGCCCGCGGCATGGATCGATCCTTCACGACTGGGGCAAGCGATTGGCAACCTGGTGAGCAATGCGATCAAATTCGCGCCCAAGGGTGGCGAGGTCCGTGTCTCGGCTGAAATCTGCGACGATCAGGTATGTATTCACGTCGAGGATAACGGACCCGGCCTTTCCGATGAAGACCTGAGGCACCTCTTCACGCCTTTCTACCGTGGCAATCAAGAAACTCGTTTCCCGCAGGGCATGGGTCTCGGCTTGAGTATCGCCCGGGACATCGCCATCACACATGGAGGCGCCCTGGAAGCCAGCAACATCCCGCATTCCGGGGTCCGCTTCACGATTCGCCTGCCGCTCCTCGACGCGCACACCTCTTAAACCGACATCTCAATCCACCGCACGATCCCACTTTAGACAATCTTTAACTTACAAACAGCCTCGCTTAAGGACAATAAAGCCTCCCCTTGGGTATAAAGCAAGAAGAAGCCAAGATGCTGGGTGATCATCTGCGGGCAGACTCAATTCTTCTTGGACAAATTGCTCGGCAACCATAAAAAAGGTTTACCCAACACATATGGTTTCGATATCAAAAAAAGGACGGACGAAATGCTGGACGCCCAAAAGGATAAAGAACGTACCCCTCGTTTCAACAGTCTGTGGTGGCTCATCCTGCTTGCGTTGATCATCTGGAACGTAGTCACGTTCTGGCCGAAAAGCCAGGTCAAAGCACAATTAAGCTACAGCGGCCTCATCGATCAGGTCACGCAGAATCACGTTGCCAGCGTTACCATCCAAGGGGATCAAATCCAGGGAGAATTCATCGAACCGCAGGCGCTTCCCGCAACGGATCTAACGACCACAAACATAACAATAACGCCGACTCCGAGCGGGACAGAAAATACAGCCAACTCGAAACCGATACTTTACACGGGCTTTACTACGATATTCCCCGAAAGCGTCGGCGATCCTCAGCTCATCCCGTTACTGAAAACGCATAACGTGATCATTCAGGCGGAAACCGCATCGACGCCCTGGTTCAGCGTATTGCTCACCTACGGCTTGCCGATCTTACTGATGATCGGCGTACTTTATTGGATGGGACGCCAGGCGGCACAGAACCAAAAAGGCATTTTTAATTTCGGACAAAGCAAAGCCCGCCAGTACGAAGATCAACACCAAGAGGAAGTCACCTTCGATGATGTAGCCGGAGCGGATGAGGCCAAACGCGACCTGCAGGAAGTCGTCGATTTCCTGCGTCACCCGAAGAAATACCACGAACTGGGAGCCCGCATTCCGCGCGGCGTACTGCTGGTAGGACAACCGGGAACGGGCAAGACCTTGATGGCGCGTGCCGTTGCCGGTGAAGCCAGGGTTCCGTTTTTCAGCCTGAGCGCTTCGGAATTCGTAGAGATGTTCGTCGGCGTGGGCGCCAGCCGCGTCCGTGATTTGTTCGCACGAGCCAAAGCCGCCGCCCCGGCCATCGTCTTCATCGATGAGCTGGATGCCGTTGGGCGCAGGCGCGGTGCAGGCTTGGGAGCGGTCAACGACGAGCGCGAACAAACGCTGAATCAACTTTTGGTCGAAATGGACGGCTTCGACGAGCACCATGAACTGATCCTCATGGCCGCCACCAACCGGCCGGACGTTCTCGACCCAGCCCTGCTGCGCCCCGGGCGCTTCGACCGACGCATCGTGGTGAACATGCCGGATCGAGCCGGCCGAGAAGGGATCCTGCGCATTCACACACGCAAGATCCCCCTCGCAGAAGATGTCGACCTCGATCTACTCGCGCGCACCACGACGGGTTTCAGCGGCGCCGACTTGGCCAATCTATGCAACGAATCGGCCCTGATCGCCGCCCGAAACGAACACGAAAAAGTCACCATGACCGACTTCGAAGAAGCGGTGGACAAGGTACTGCTCGGTGGTGTCCGCCCGCTTCTGCTGGACCCCAACGACCGCAAGATTGTGGCCTACCATGAGGCCGGCCATGCGCTCGTGGCCTGGTTCACACCGCTTGCAGATCCGGTGCACAAAGTAACCATCATCCCGCGCGGCAAGGCCTTGGGCGTGACGGAGCAAGTCCCCGGCGAAGACCATTACAACTACAGCCGCGGTTACTTGATGGCACGCCTGGCGGTGATGCTGGGCGGCCGAACGTCGGAAGAGTTGAACATTGGAGAGCCGACCACCGGTGCCGAAAACGATCTGGTCGAGGCGACTCGTCTCGCCCGACGCATGGTCACCCGCTGGGCCATGGGCTCTCTGGATGCGATGGCGTTCGTCAGCGATGAGGAACAGCCATTTTTAGGATACGAACTCGCCCGAGGACACGAATTTAGTGAGGAGACCGCTGCACACATCGACCGCGATATCCAGGAACTCCTTCACGAAAGGCATTCCTTCGTCCGTGAACTCCTCGACAAAAAACATGAGAAGCTGGTCGACCTCGCTAACGCATTGCTCCAAGAAGAAACGATCGACCAGAACGAATTGAAAAACATTTTAGGGGACCGGCCTGTGGCGGAAGTGCAGCAAACGCCGCTCGCCCCGAGTCCCGAAAAAGCAGCTTCAAACCCAGATTCAACCACCCCACATTGATATCAGGAGAGCCGCAAGGAGAATAATCAATGAAAAGCAACAATATCCGTTTTCGAACCGCAGTTTTATTCAGTGCGGTCATCTTGGCAAGCGTAATGGTTACCGGTTGTGCAGTTACTACGCCAACCGCCGCACTGTCGACGCCGACCAGCACCCCCGAAGTCAACACACCTTCCGTAACGACATCGGGGGCATTGACCTCACTCGAGGGCTCATTGGAGGATATTTACACACAACTCAGCCCCTCCGTCGTTAATATCAGCGTGATCCAGGATACGACGTCGACTTCTTTGTTCGGTTTCCAGTCCCAGCAACAACAAGAAGCAACCGGCTCCGGATTCATCTGGGACCGAAATGGCTATATCGTGACGAACAACCACGTAGTGGAGAACTCCCACGATATCCGTGTCACGTTCTCGGATGGCGCGATCGTTTCCGCAGAGGTCGTTGGTACGGATCCCAACAGTGACCTGGCGGTGATCAAGGTGGACCGTCCGTCCGACGCGCTGCCTCCGGTGACGATGGCTCCTGCGAATAACGTGAAAGTGGGACAATTGGCCATCGCCATCGGTAACCCCTACGGACTACAAGGATCGATGACGCTCGGAATCGTTTCGGCGCTAGGTCGATCGCTTCCGGTGGAAAGCTCATCCACCACACAAAGTTCGGGCTACACTATTCCCGGGATCATCCAGACGGACGCGCCCATCAACCCGGGGAACTCCGGCGGGATTCTGATCAACGACCAGGGTGAAGTCATCGGAGTGACATCGGCGATCATCTCACCGGTCGATGCATCTGCGGGTATCGGATTCGCGATTCCCGCCGCGATCGTGAGCAAGGTCGTTCCGGCTTTGATCGATACTGGCCAATATCAACATCCCTACATCGGCATCAGCGGTACGACGCTGTTTCCTGAGGTGGTTGATGCCATGAATCTGCCTGAAGGGCAGCTCGGGGCGCTGGTTATCAGCGTAACCTCCAATGGCCCAGCAGATAAAGCAGGCATAAAAGGAAGCGACAGTAGCACAACCATTAATGGTCAGGATTATCCTATCGGTGGTGACGTGATCACTGCCATCGACTCGTACCCCGTGAAGTCGTTCGATGACCTTGTCTCTTATCTGGCTATGAAAACCGATGTCGGCCAGACCGTCGAACTGTCCATCATCCGGGACGGTAAACCAATGACCGTGCAGGTCCAGCTGCAAGCACGCCCCACACAAGCGCAGCAAACAGCCCAACAAACCAACCCGATAGGAGCGTACCTCGGCATCCACGGCGTCTCGCTCAATTCGCAGATCGCCCAGGCGGCGAATTTACCCGCCTCGCTCAGCGGCGTACTGATCGAGCAGGTGGTGGCCGGCAGCCCTGCGGCTGATGCCGGTTTGGTCGGCGGCGGCGAAACTATCACAGTCGGAGGCCAGGAAATCACCATTGGCGGCGACGTTATCATGACGATCGACAATGTTGCGGTGGCGACGATTGAGGATCTTCAGGCGTTACTCGGGCAGATGAACCCGGATCAGCAGGTGACGCTTACGATCTTCCGCGCTGGGAATTCGATGCAAATCGATCTGACCCTTGGACAACCTCCAGCCTAGCGCTTTCAGGAAGGAGTGCGCGCCACCGTTTCATAAGTCCGGTGGTTGGGCATTGGTGAGCATGCCGACAGCATACATCAGCTCCGCCCGATCACCGGACTCAATTTATCAGCCCTTCTCGACATGCAGCTCACGCATCTGAAAGCGGAAGTACGATCCCGGTTTCCACCTCGCTTAAGATTTTCTTTATCCAATTTCTATCCAGCAATAAGGACGCAGACCCCTTCGAATTGTTACCATCAACATATATCGTGATGCGATTTTGATGCTCGTCATCTATCGGGGCCACGAGCCAATCGATAATCGAAATATTTTTTTGGCCAGTGAAAAGCTAAAAATTACGACGGAACTCTAACGCCATGGAGGAAAACGATGAAAGCAAACCCACTGATAAAAGTATCGCAAATCGGCCAGAGCATTTGGCTCGATTTCATTCGCCGCGGGATGATCGAATCTGGTGAACTGCGGCGTATGATCGAAGAAGACAGATTGAAGGGCGTCACTTCGAATCCTTCAATTTTTGATAAGGCCATTGCTGGAAGCCACGACTACGATGAAGCAATTCAAACCCTCACCTTGGAAGGTAAGGCCGTGCCCCAGATCTATGACGCTCTGACGATCGAGGACATCCGCCGGGCGGCCGACCTTTTCCGACCGATTTACGAAAAAACCGATGGGGTCGATGGTTATGTCAGCCTGGAGGTTTCTCCCCACCTGGCGAGAGACATGCAGGACACGGTGCTCGAAGCCCGTCGGCTTTGGGAAAGACTCGACCGGCCGAACGTCATGATCAAGGTTCCCGGCACGGCAGAGTGTCTCACGGCGATCCGGGAATTGATCCGGGAGGGCATCAACGTCAACGTCACCTTACTCTTCGATCTCGATCGTTACCGCCAGGTGATCAAAGCCTATCTGGCCGGCCTGGAGGATCGCCGAGATGCCGGATTGTCTCTCGGAAGAGTCGCTTCCGTGGCCAGTTTCTTCGTAAGCCGCATCGACGTGTTGGTCGACCCCATGCTTGAAAAGCAGGCGAACACAAAGGGCGAGAAAGCTGCGCTTGCCGAAGAACTTCATGGACAGATTGCGGTCGCCAGCGCAAAAGTCGCTTATCAAATATGGAAAGAGGCTTTCCACGCATCCGAATTCCGGGCGCTGCGCGAATTGGGGGCCAAGCCGCAACGCTTGCTCTGGGCCAGCACGAGCACCAAGAACCCCAATTACAGCGATGTGAAATATGTGGAAGCGCTGCTCGGCCCACACACAGTCAACACGGTGCCCCTTTCCACGTTGAACGCCTATCGTGATCACGGCGATCCGAAATCGCGCCTCGAAGAGGACGTCGACGCTGCGGACCACAAATTGGATCGGCTGGAAGAAGTCGGCATCGACCTGCATGCAGTGACAGAGCAGCTCGAAGAAGAAGGCATCGAAAAGTTCATCAAACCGTACGACCAGTTGATGAAAACGCTGGAGGAAAAACGCAAGTCTGCGTTGTCCGAACCGTTGGACCGACAGACCATCCACAGCGGATCTTCACAGGCTGATATTCAGAAGTGGATGGATCGTTTGGAAAAACAAGATTTTCCTCGACGCCTGTGGCGTAAAGACGCCGTACTATGGAGCGATGACCTTGAAGAACAGAAACAGATCAAGAATGCCCTCGGGTGGCTGCACGTCGCCGAACAAATGGAAAATCAACTCGACCAATTGCATGCCTTCTACGATGAAATTGTCGGGGAAGGCTTCCGGCACGTCTTGCACATCGGCATGGGTGGAAGCAGCCTCGCCCCCTCCGTGTTTCAACATGTCTTCAGCACCAACGGCCACGGTCTTCCGTTGACGGTTTTGGATTCGACCGTTCCGGCCACCATCCTCAAGCTGCAGCAGACGCTTCCCCTCGAGGACACGCTCGTCATTATCGCCAGTAAATCGGGCAAAACCACCGAGACCCTCTCCCTGGGAGACTACTTCTTCCATTTGATCTCCAATCTAAAAGGGCCCAGGGCGGTGGATAACTTCGTCGTCATTACCGATCCGGGCACCCAACTGGCCGAGCTCGCAAAGTCGAAGGGCTACCGCCGCATCTTCCTCAATTATCCTGACATCGGCGGTCGATACTCGGCGCTTTCTTTCTTCGGCATGCTTCCGGCCGTTCTACACGGCATTGACGTGGATCAACTCCTGCAGCGCGCCCTGCGGATGCGGCATGCCTGCGACGCATGTGTTCCCCTGGCAGAAAATCCGGGAATCGCTCTCGGTGCTGTGCTGGGTGAAGCTGGGCGCATGGGCCGGGACAAAGTGACTTTCATCACCGATCCTCGCCTTGAGAGCTTCGCCATGTGGTTGGAACAGCTGCTCGCCGAAAGCACCGGTAAAGACGGTACGGGATTGATCCCCGTGGCCGGAGAACCAATCGGTACGCCGGAAGATTACGGCGAAGACCGCTTGTTCGTCGTCATTCAACTGCGAGACCAACCGTTGGCAGACGACGAGAACGTGGAAGCCCTGCGTAAAGCCGGGAACCCGGTCCTGAGTATTACCCTGGACGACCCACTCGACCTCGGCCAGGAATTCTTCCGCTGGGAAATCGCCACGGCAGTCGCCGGATCGATCTTGAACATCAACCCCTTCGACCAACCCAATGTCCAGGAGAGCAAGGATAACACCGCCCGACTACTCGCGCAGCTCGAAAAGGAAGGCAGCCTGCCCGCAGAAGGGCCGAAATTCATAGCGGATGGATTAACCGTCTACTCGAGCGAGGCAGAGACCACGCTGGATCAAGCCTTGAGCGACTTCTTTGCCCACAAAAAGACCGGTGCTTACTTCGCAATCATGGCCTACCTGGAAGAGCGCTCTGTGACCGATCAGCTGCTGCAGTCGATCCGCCGCACCGTGCGCGATCGACTGTCCATTGCGACTACAGTCGGCTACGGACCTCGTTTTCTCCATTCGACCGGGCAGCTGCATAAAGGCGGTCCGAAAACCGGATTGTTCCTGCAATTAACCACAGACGACGATGTCGATCCCGAGATTCCCGACGCGGAATACACCTTCGGCATGTTGAAACATGCCGAGTCACTGGGCGACCTCCAATCCCTGCAGCGACGTGAACTCCCCATCCTGCACATCCATCTCGACGGCAGTATATGCAGGAGTCTGTCGACGATAGAAGAGCACTTGAAGGGAATACTATGAGTGCCAGTTTTGTTCATCCAACGCGGACGGTTCACCTTCACGCTAAAAATCGAGAGGCTGGATCTCGGCCATCGATCTGCGGCTTTATTGTATCCGGCAGCCAGACATCGCCCTGGATCATTTGCCGTGAGAAGGGAAACAGCCGCTCTGCTTCTCGGTTGCAGAAGGTGACTCCATGCTGAGTGATTCGCTGCCCACGGTACTCTTTCTCGACATTGGAAACGTGCTGCTTACGAACGGTTGGGACCAAAATCTTCGCCGGCAGACGGCTGATAAATTTGGCATTCAAATCGATGAACTAAATGAGCGGCACCACTTAACCTACGACACCTACGAAGAGGGCAAGCTCAGTCTGGATGCCTATCTCGATCGCGTCGTCTTTTACAAGAAACGCAGGTTCACGAAGGAGGAGTTCAAAGAATACATCCTCGGCCAGACCCGGTCTTTTCCGAAGATGATTGAGTTAATACAAGAACTCAAACAGCGCTACAAGTTGAGAATCGGGGCCATCAGCAACGAAGGCCGCGAGTTGATGAAATACCGCATCGAGAAGTTCAAACTGGAACAGTTCATGGATTTCTTCATCGGCTCATGTTTCGTCCACATCCGCAAGCCGGACCTTGATATCTACCGCCTGGCGCTCGATGTGGCGCAGGTCGACCCGCACAACGTTGTCTATATCGACGATCGGGCGATGTTCGTGGATGTTGCGCGGTCAGTGGAGATTCGCGGCATCGTACACAACGGCTATGCCTCAACGAAGACCGCACTCGCCGAAATGGGACTCGTTGTCGAAGGTTAGGTACAACAGAGATTTATATTTCTGAACCTGGAATAAGTTGTTTGAGGCTCGACCAAACAGATGTTCAGGCGAGTCGCGTAGAAGGAATCTAAATATGAAAAACCTGGTGGATATCGGCATGATCGGTTTGGGCACCATGGGACGCAATCTGGTGCTCAATGTCGCCGATTATGGCCATAGCGTTGTTGGCCACGATCGCAATCCGGACCAGGTGAAAGAACTCGAGGGTGAAAGTGATCGACCGGAAATCATGACGGCGGACAATATCGAAAACCTCGTTGCACAGCTGAAGATCCCGCACGTCCTCATGATCCTGGTCCCGGCCGGGAAGCCCGTCGACCAGGTCATTCAAAGCTTGATTCCGCATCTTAAAGTTGCCGACATCGTGATCGACGGTGGCAATTCGCATTTCCGTGACACGGAGCGGCGGGCTGACTCGCTGAAAAAAGATGGCATCCACTACCTTGGAGTCGGGATCTCGGGCGGCGAATACGGCGCCCGCCATGGTCCCAGCATCATGCCCGGCGGCCCCGAAGAAGCGTACAAGATCGTCCAACCGATCCTCGAAGCGGTGGCGGCCAAAGTAGACGGCGAATCCTGCGTGACCTACCTCGGTCCCCGATCTGCGGGGCACTACGTTAAAATGGTCCACAACGGCATCGAATACGGCTTTATGCAAATCATTACAGAAAGCTACGACCTGATGAAGCGCGGCCTGGGCATGTCGAACGAGCAGATCGACGCGGTCATGACCGCCTGGAACGAGTGCAATCTGAGCAGCTATCTCATGGAAAACACCTCCGAGGTGTTCCACGAAATCGATCCCAAAACGGGCAAACCCCTGGTGGACGTCATTATTGACGAAGCGCAGCAAAACGGCGCGGGCAGATGGGCATCGCAGGATGCCATGGACGTCGGTATTCCGGTCATGACGATTAGCACAGCCGTTGCCATGCGCAATCTCTCGCTAGAAAAAGAGGAACGCGTCCGCGCCAGCCGCCTGCTCTCCGGTCCAGATCACACCTTTCCCGGAGACAACGCGCGATATCAGGCGGACCTCTACGATGCGGTCTACATGGCGATGATCCTCGTCTTCGATCAGGGTATGAGTCTCTTACACCAGGCCTCGAAGATTTACGACGATGGACTGGACCAGGCTGAAATCGCCCGCATCTGGTGCGGGGGCTGTATTATCCGCTCCGCCTTGTTGACGACCATCCGGCAAACGCATCTGGACCATCCGGACTTGTCCAATTTGCTTCTGGATTCGAGGCTGGGGCAGGAAGTCGATTCCCGACAGGAGCAGCTTCGGAACGTCGTCACCCTGGCTGCTGAATTGGGCGTTCCTATTCCTGGATTGATGTCCGCCCTGGCCTACTACGACGCTACACGCAGCGCCTGGCTGCCGGCGAATCTCATACAGGCACAGCGGGATTACTTCGGTGCACACAGGTTTCAACATGTAGACAGTCAGGGAGATTTCCACAACCAATGGGTAAAGGAGCAAACATCATGAACAACATGCGGCCCAAATCGACAGAAATGGTGATCTTTGGAGCAGGAGGAGATCTGACCTGGCGCAAGTTGATGCCGGCGCTTTACGATCTATTTTTGGATCAATGGCTGCCGGAGCAATTCGCGATCATCGGGGTGGATCGTAAAGCGATGAACGCGAAAAAATTCCATCAACGGCTGCGAGAAGGCGTTGATCGATTCTCGAGGCACGGCGCAACGGACGCGAAGAATTGGAAAGCATTCAGCTCGTACATCGTTGAGTACATCAGCGCCGATTTCTCCGATGCAGAAACGTATCGGGATTTGGCCAAGAAACTCGACGCCCGCGAGCAGGATTGGGGGGTTCCTGGGGTGCGTCTGTTCTATCTGGCCACACCGCCTTCGATGGTCGAGGTAATTGCTCCCGCACTCCGTGATTCCGGTTTGGTGGAAGACTCCGATCGCTCGCGAATCGTGGTGGAAAAACCATTCGGGAGAGATCTCGAATCGGCCCAAGCCTTGAATCGCTTGCTCGAAAAAAGCTTCGAAGAAAAACAGATTTACCGTATCGATCATTACCTGGGGAAGGAAACGGTACAGAACATCCTCGCCTTCCGCTTCGCCAATGCCCTCTTCGAGCCCCTTTGGGATCGACGCTACATCGACCACATCCAGATAACGGTCGCAGAACAGGTCGGCATAGAACACCGTGGTGCATATTATGAAAAGGCAGGCGCACTGCGTGATATGATCCAGAATCACTTAATGCAGATCTTGTGTCTGATTGCTATGGAACCCCCGGTATGTTTCGACGACAACGAAATTCGAAACAAGAAAGTCGACGTGCTGCGCGCCATCCGGCCGATCAGTGTGGAGAAAGCCCACCTATACGCTGCACGCGGCCAGTACAGCGCGGGATGGGAGGAGGGGGAAAAGGTCACGGGCTACCGACAAGAACCGGATGTTGCGCCGGATTCGAACACAGAAACATTCGCCGCCCTGAAATTGTTCGTCGACAACTGGCGCTGGCAGGGAATTCCGTTCTATCTGCGTACGGGGAAACGCTTGCCCGTGAGAGCTTCCGAGGTCGTAATCGAATTCCGCCCCGTTCCACACCAATCATTCCCCAACGCATCTGTCCCGAATTGGCATCCCAACCGCCTGGTCATCCGCATCCAACCCAGCGAAGACATCCTTCTTCGCTTCCAGGCCAAACAGCCCGGGCCCCGTTTGCTGCTCAGTCCGGTAGAAATGCGATTCAGCTATGCGGATGCATTCCAAACCATCCCACCGGAAGCCTATGAAACACTCCTGCTGGATGCGATGCTCGGCGACGCCACGCTGTTCATGCGCGCCGACCAAGTGGAAGCTGCGTGGGCCATCATCACGCCAATCCTCAAAGCCTGGGAGCAAGATCCACCCGTCGATTTTCCAAATTACCGAGCGAGTTCGTGGGGCCCGGAAGCCGCCGAAGTCCTCATCGCCCAAGACGGCCGCAGTTGGATTCAACCCGACCTGGGTTCAGAAGGCGATTCGGAGTTAGGAGGTGGCAAGCAGAGTACCGGTCGGGTATATCGTGCCCAGACGTCAGCTTCGTCACACGATGGAAAAGGAAACAAGGAAGTTCAAAAGTCAAAAACCGAGAGTTGACCACGTTATCGCCAATGTCGTCTGAAATAGGTCCGGCATGGCGACGATCATACACCCCGTCAATTTGCGGGCCGAATCAAAGACAGCCGCTACGTTGAGATAGCGGCTGTCTTTTGTCTCTCGAAATTATCGGATCCGGCTCAACTGCAATCGGGAACCTCAAACGACGTCGAATGAATTCCTGGGCTTGACCTTTGGGACTCGAATGCAGAATCTAGACGCTCATGGATTGACGATTAATTTATCCACGACGTCGATAACGCCGTTGGTGTAAAGCGCCGAACTGTACGCGGCCGTCTTCGCCGACCATGAGGGCACGTTTCCTGTAAGGGTCACTTCGCCCATCTCGACTTCGACGTTAATGTCTTCGACTCGCACACGTACATCGCGGTCGATGGCGTCGACGACGTTTTCCGCGATACTTTCATCGGTGATCGATTCTGTGGGGACGACGGACAGTTTGTTCGTTACACCGAGTACACCGATCACGTCCTTCGCTTCCAGTTCTGATCGGATCTTCTTCCAAAATGCATCCACCGTTCCTTCCAGGGTTACCCAACCGTCCTCGACCTCAACGTCGATTTTGTAAGCCGTTAGATGGGGATTCCAGAGAAAAATCTTCTGAATGTTGCTCCGAATCTCATCGTCCGTAGGAATGTCAATCGAGGGCTCGTACCTGACCTCGAGATCGTTTTCTACGCCCATTACACCACGTACGCTCCAGGCATCGTCGGCCGCAGATTCCATGGCCACAAAACTCGGAACGGTGCCGTCGAGTACAACGATCCCGTCGTCTACTTCGATTTGGACTTCGGAAGCGTCCACGCGGTAATCCCAGTACAAATGATCCGTTACATCCTTTTTAATCTTTTCATCTGTTGGCATGGTACTCACTCCTTCCATATTTGTCTGCAGCCTAATTAGCGCTGCAAGTCATCTCATATCTGATAAAAAAGATAGCGGTCATATATCACGATTCGGTAAAATTCAGGGTGCGATGCTTTGCGTATTTCTTGCGAAATGGATACTTCTCTGCCCTCACCAGAAGAGCTTCGTTCTCGGTAATCTCCACATCATCCGGCAAATCTACGTCATGTTTCGAAAGCTTCGGAAAAGGAGAAGTGCATTTCTCTTCTTCGGAAAGATTCTGGAAAGAACAAAGGATTAGGTTGAGAGGAAACTGAGACTTATCGCATGTAAAATACAAATTAGATCATAAGTCTCGCACTTTAGACTTCGATCGGAGAAACAAAAACAGGCCACGCAGGACGCATGAAACCTGGATGCCAGGTATATCGGAGACATCTATTCGATCACTGCTGCCGGGCATCGATTGTCAGATCCTGCGATCGAAAGGAGGCCGTGAACATGAAAATCGTCGATGGCGCCAATGTTTTAACCGCACAGAACAAGAAAGTGGGACGCGTGGATCGCGTGGTTTTGGATCCTGAAACCAAGCGAGTGACTCACATCGTTGTCCGCAAAGGGATTCTGCTGACTGAGGACAAGCTCATTCCGATCGAGGCCATCGATCGAGTCGAGGATCAACAGATATTCCTGAACAAAGATGTCGGCGAAGTCGAAGATTTCCCGGAGTTCGAGCAAACGCACTATTTCCTGGCAGAAGAAATTGATGAGATGGAAGACAAGGGCGACGTTCAAACACTAAATGCCAAGCCGGTCTACTGGTATCCAACGTTTGGCCTTTCAGGTGCGGGGCAAAATATATTTGCTCCGAGACCGGTGTATTACGCTGCAACTCAACGCAACATCCCAAAGGACACGGTTCCGTTGAGAAAGGGTGCGCGAGTTCTCAGCTCTGATGGCAAGCACATCGGAAACATCGAAGAAGTTCTTGTCGATCCCGAAATGGGGTGCGCCACACATTTCGTCGTGGAAGAAGGGCTGCTCTTTCCGGACAAAAAACTCATCCCCGCCACCTGGTTGACGCTGGTACAGGAAAATGAAGTTCATCTGGCGCTCGATGCAAGCACATTGGAGACCCTTCCGGAATATAAAGGTTAGCCTCCACCATTCCCATTGACTCAGGAAGTGCATGCTGAGCGACCGATCCATTTTCTTTGCTTCATCCTGTTCGAACCCGTTCTCAGTACACGCGTAAAATTGCTGAGAATCACGGTATCCCTGCCGGCAACGATTTGGCCCAAAACCGCCAATTAAATTGCTGTGTGCAGGCAAAGCCGCGGTATATTACCTTTGCATTTTTTGATAACTTGCTGCCATCCAGGACAACGAGGAAGATCACTTAAAATCATGCCCCTTCAGCAAAACGAACTCCTCATACGCCATCGTCTGGGTATACCTGACGAGGCACACAAAGTACTCATTTTTGCAGAATCCAGCCATTGGGATCCCAATTGGATGCTCACCTCGGAGGAATATTACACCCGTTACGTCCGCCACAATCTGGATCTCGCCATCGAGGCACTGCTGGAAGAACCGCGCCGCATCTATTCCATCGAGTGTACGTTCTTCCTGCAAATGTACTGGAACCGCTCTCCCCAGCAGCACGACCACATTCGCCAGTTGATCAACCAGGGCCGTCTGCGCCTGACGAACAGCGCCGTCACCACCGCCGATACGCTGATCCCGACCACGGAAGCGATCTTGCGCGATTTCCTTCTCGGACAGGAATGGCTGCGCAGCCACGGAATGACCCAAGAACCGAAATTGGCATACTTTTCAGACAGTTTCGGCGCCACCCCCGCCTTGCCTTCCATTCTCAACGCTGCCGGATTTGACCGTACAGCGATCACGCGTATTGACGGTATGCGTTTTCCCGGCAGCGGACTTCGAAGGCCCAAGAATGACCTGGAGGTGCAATCCAGCACCGATTATCTACTAAACACGGAGAAAACGCTGGATTTCATCTGGCGCGATCGAACCGGAGCGAGAGTCCTCTGCCATTGGAATGCCTTCACCTACGGACAGGGAGACATGCTCGCCTCACGCGGCCTGATTCGACTTTACAATCACCCGTTGTCCTTTTCTGACCATTCGGAGATCAATGTTACCGGGAAAATCGAAAAGTTCGCGAGACAACTCAATCCCTTGGCAAAGACGCCCTACATGTTCTGCCCGATTGGATTCGATTTCGTCAAACCTATCCAGAACCTTGTCTTCCTCCTTGACAGGTACAATCACAACCACTATGAGAAGACGGGAATATGGGCCGTCAACGCCGGTCTTGACGACTATCTCAATCTGATCGAATTCCATCTCGACGTATTGCCGATCGTCGAACTCGATCCCAATCCCTACTGGACGGGTTTTTATGCCAGCAGGCCGACCATCAAACGACGATCCCATGATCTTGTCGATCAACTCTTGCTCGCCGAACAATTGGCGCTGGCCTCCGACGATGACACTCTGATTCAAAAAGTATCCATGGAACTCACGAAGCCCTGGTGGTATGCATCTGTGGCCAATCATCACGACTTTATCACGGGAACTTCTCCGGATCGGACCGTCGAGGATGAGCAAATTCCCTGGCTGGAAGACGGCCTTCTACAGACCGAGACCGTCATCCATGAACTCGAAGCGGATCCAGAATCGGGAGACGAGGCCATCGATCCGCAGCGAACTCCAAAGTACACGAGAACGGACAGCAGCATCACTGTCGAGACCGATCGGTATCACCTCATCCTCTCTGAACGAGATGGCGGAACGATTGAAGCGCTGCGTCCCATCGATCGGCCGCAGCCTGTGTTGACCGTACTTTCGAACGACATTCTCAGTTACAAGGATTCCGGTGGACTGTGGCGCATGGGGTATGAATTTCAGGGGGGCACCTGGAAAATCGATGAGCGCGCCAGCCGCGACGCCGTCGACATGGACATCAAGACAGTGAGGAAGGCCCTGGAAATTCACTACTCGAACGAAGTGCGGGGACGTTTGCTGGAACGTCAGATTTGGCTGGAGAACGAAAACCCGCTGATGTATTTCCGCGCCATCGGCCAAGCCGCCGGAGGCCATACGTTCACCGTTCGTTTCGGGCTAAATCTATCAGTCAGCGAGTTGGTGATGGACACGCCGGGAGGTCTGGTGATTCGTCCGCTGCAGAAAGGCTACGATCCGACGTTTTGGCCGCTGCACCAGTTCGTCCATCTCGTGGACGTCGATCGAGGTGACGGCATCGCCATATTCCAACGATATCCCGGAGCGATCTCCGTGAATCCGGATGGCATTCTCGAAATCGTGGCCTTTCGGAACGCTCACAAGGAAAGAGCGTATCGATTTTTACCGCTGCCCGGGAATCCCGCCCGGGGAAGTGAGCGCGAAGACTACGCCTTTGAATACGCCTTGATGTACACGCCGCAGGGAAATTGGCAAGAGAATCGACTGCCTCAAATAGCAGCCTACATCGATGATCCATTCATCGACCCCACCCATCTTGCCGAGTCGAATTCCCCCACTCCTGTCCTTTTCGACATCGATCGAGATGATGTGACCGTGATCGCCGCAAAAGCCGCTGCCCGCGGTGAAGGCTGGATCCTCAGATTGTTTTCCCCATCTGCAGTAGGCGAAACCTTCCGGGTGCACTGCAAACAAAGGAAAATCGCGGAGGCGCATCTATGCGACGCCCGCGAACGAGAACTCGAATCCCTTCAAGTCCGCGGTGGAAAGGTCGAATTGACGATGCCGGGGAGCATCGCCACTCTTCGACTCATTTTTCCACGGTGAGTTCATTGCCTCGATAAGGTTTGACATGAACCAGTGTCGTCAGCTCGTGTCCAGAATGTTCCGCATAAGGACCCTCGAGATGTACCGTGCATTCCGATAGGAACATCTTCTGCGGCATGATCTCCGCCGCCAGCTTGCCCTGCTGAAAAATACGAATCACGGAACTCTTGGATACCACAATAGCCACGGCTCGCGTCTTCTTGGAGATCGCTGCAGCAGCATAATGACGGCTTCCCAAACCCATCGGAATTTCGACGTCTCCTGAGTCAACGTCTATCAGACGCGACCCCGAGAGGACGACACCATCTTCCGAGATGATGAAGGCACCATCGAGCTGGGAAAGCTCTTTGAGCGTCTCCCGCATTCCGGCATCACGGATTTGCTTGACAGAATCGGGATGTCCGTAGAGCGGGTCTAGAATGATGTTCCTCGAACGACGGAGAACTTCATCGCTGTCCCCCAAGACGAACATCGTGCCGATTTTCCTTCCCTCTCGTCCTTGGAGTACCAATTCGATCGCCAGAGTCAACACCCGCTCCAACGTCTCATCGTCGTCCATGCCTACGGCCGAACCAATCCTGGCCAACATCTCGCTTAGAGTATTGTTCTTCATTTTATATCTACGATTGCTCCATTTCGTATGCTGATTTCAACAGGTGGATAATCCCTCACCCATTTCCGGATATCGGCCATCACGTGGTCGACACTTCCTCCTCAATACCCAGTTTTTGAAACAGCCTTTGCTTTACTTGCGCATCATAGACTTTCCATTTGAGTTCACCATATTTTCCCTGCTCGTCCCCCGACAGAAAGCCCACGGGGATCTCGAAGCCGCCTGCTTGTGCTTTTCCACCGCCGTAATACTCTCCGCTTTGGCTCTTGCCAAACACATCCTTGATGAATTCGTCCGGTTTCATTGTCAGCTTCGTCGTTCGCAAAGAGCCGATCACCGCTTCTGATTTATTGTCGCCAACGATTCCGTAAATGATGGCCGTATGAACGTTTTCCTCCGAGACGAGGAAGTCCGCCGCTTCTGCGATGGCATCGCGGTCTTCGGAACGCAGGTAACCAACACCCGCAATGGAGAAGTTTTCGGCCACGATGCGATTTGCAAGGGCTTCAAGGATCACCTTCATCGTCTCCTTCGACCTCGACTGCGTCAAGATCTGCTCCAACAACTCAGGATCGCGGAACTGACTCAGGACTTTTGCGGCTTCGAAATCTTCCGTCTTGGCGGTGACGAAATGTTTCGTATCGGTAATGATGCCCAGCATCAACGCGGTAGCCAGCAAGATGTGTTGTCTGTTCGAACGCTCCAGGGTGATCGGACTATGCTCGTGCGTGAGGAAGCCGACATACAGGCTGCTGACTGCACCGACGTTGTGAATCACGGAAAACTCCGGCTGCAGCCGATCCTGCGGGTCATGATGATCGATAACCATCAACTGCGGGATCTTCTCGCTCTCCAGATCAGCGACGATGCGCTGCGCCGTGGTTCCCTGGTTGTCGATGAAAACCGCGCCGTCATAACTTCCCAGATCGGTGGAGTCGTCGTAATGTTTCAAATCGATTTCCAGCAGGCGCACCATAGCCACGTTCTGTGGATGGCTGATTTTTTCTGCATACAAGATATCCGTTTGGATATCGAAGGTCGAAGCCAGCATACGATGTGCCAACGCGGAAGAAATCGCATCCGGGTCCGGGTAATCCTGCAGCACAATCACATGGCGCTCACCACGATGACGTTCCAATTCATCCATAAATCCCTGGAAATCCGCGTCCTGATTTCCGCCGCTCTCTGCCATTATGGGTTCGACGAGTGTATCGTTTTTGACTTTTTCCACGGCAATCTCCTCAAAGGTCATTTCCAACGCCATTCATCCCGGAGACGTTCCACGATCTGTCCCGCACCCGCCGCCGATTCCAGGCGACAGGGTTGGCGTTTGTTGTGTCAGATTCACCAACCCGAGACTGGACGATGCACGTCGATAGCGGATGGTTCATCTGTGTTTATCCAAATCATAACCGGTGAAAATCATGAATTTCTTACCCACATGAAGTAAATATTTCAGAAATCTTGCGTTCTCGAGTGAGGGATCCTGGTGTACGGACCGAAGATTTGAACAATCCGGCAACGATTTCGCCTGTGTGCCGATCGAGAAACGTGACGTTTGTTGACCATTTAATTTTTCGCAAGACATTCGTCGAGAGTCGTGACGATATTGTTAGAAGTCGGGCGTATCAATAAGTAATAAAGACTGCAAGCCACTACGACTTGCTATCAACGGGCTGCGATGGTGAGAATCGTATGCAGCGCTGCGTTGACTTATCGACTTCAGCACAACAGGAGTGAAGCATGGCAAAGGAAGAGATCAAACCGCTGGGTGTGGAAGCCCTATACACCGCTTGTGATCCCAATCAATTCGATTTCGATACCACCGAGGACTTGAAACCCCTCACCCAGATCCTCGGTCAACCGCGGGCGGTCGAAGCCGTAAAATTCGGTGTTGGCATCCATCAAGAAGGATTCAACATATTCGCTCTCGGAGCCTCCGGTACGCGCAAGAAGGAAATCATCCAACGATTTTTCGAAGTTGCGTCCAAAAACGATGAAATCCCACCCGATTGGTGTTACGTTAACAATTTCGATGAACCGCACAAACCAAGGGCAATTCGATTGAAAACAGGGATGGGTGTGAAGTTTCGAGACGACATGAAGAAGTTGTCCGAGGATCTACATAACGCACTCAAGGGCGCATTTGAAAGTGAGGAATATCGTACCAGGCTGCAGGAAGTCCAGGAGGAGATCCAGGAACGCCAGGAAGAAGCCTTCGAAGATCTGCGCAAAAAAAGCGAACAGAAAGGCATGAAGATGGTTCGCACGCCGGTGGGATTCGTATTCGCCCCTACTCGAGACGGCGAAGTGATCTCGCCGGAAGAATACCAACAACTTCCGGAAGATAAACGCAAAGAACTGGAAGAACAAACCCCCGAGCTCCAGGAAGAACTGCAGAAAATTCTCCAGCAGGTGCCGACGTGGCAGCGAGAACTGCGCGAGAAGGTCGATCAGTTAAACCATGAGATTGCCGGTCTGGTCGTGGGTGGTCTGATTAACGAACTCCGGGATAAATACCACGACTTTCCCGAGGTCATCGAATTTCTGGACGAAGTCCTGGAAGACGTGGTCGCCAACGTTCGCGACATCGTCATAGATGAAGACCAGCAGCAAAAAATCCAGCAGTTATCGGCTCAAATGAACATCGGAGAAGATGAAGCCTCCGAATCCCCGACATTACGTCGCTATCATGTGAATTTGATCGTCGACAACAGCGAAACAGAAAACGTACCGATCATCTACGAGGACAATCCCACTTATCAAAACCTGATCGGTCGAGTCGAACACCGGGCGATGATGGGCGCCCTGATCACCGATTTCGGACTCATCAAGCCGGGCTCGCTCCATCGAGCCAACGGCGGCTATTTGATCATCGACGCCCGGAAGCTGCTCACGCAGCCTTTTGCCTGGGAGGGCTTGAAACGAGCGCTCAGGTCTGGCGAGATACGCATCGAGTCACCAAGCCAGATGTACAGCCTGATCAGCACCGTCTCGCTGGAACCGGAGCCGATCCCCTTGAACGTGAAAGTCGCGTTACTGGGAGAGCCGATGCTGTATTATCTGCTCAACTCCCTGGAACCGGAATTCCCGCAGTTGTTCAAGGTGGCCGCTGATTTCGAAGACCGCATGGAGCGAAATTCCGGCAACCAGAAACTCTATGCGCAGCTGATCGGCGAACTGGCGCGGAAATCCGATCTGCAGCCGCTCGATCGCGGCGCGGTCGTGAGGGTCATCGAACAAAGCGCGCGCATGGTCGAAGACTCCGAGAGGCTGTCCATTCGCACCCGGGCAATCGCCGACCTGCTGCGGGAGGCGGACTACTGGTCGAAAGATAATGGGCACAAAGTCATCACCCGTGAAGACGTCCAGAAAGCGATCGATTCCAAAATCTACCGCTCCGACCGGCTGCGCGAACGAGTGCAAGAGGGCATCCTGCGAGACACGATCCTGATCGACACCGAGGGGGAAAAGGTCGGCCAGGTGAACGGCCTCTCCGTACTCTCGTTGGGCGATTTTAGCTTCGGCCAACCGACGCGGATCACGGCACGCACTCGCATCGGCAAAGGTGAAGTCGTCGATATCGAACGCGAGGTCGAATTGGGAGGCCCGATCCATTCCAAGGGCGTATTTATTCTCTCCGCCCTGATGGGGGCCAGGTACGCCGGCAAGCGGCCTTTGTCGTTGAACGCCAGTCTGGTTTTCGAACAATCCTACGGCGGCGTAGAAGGAGACAGTGCATCCTCGGCCGAGCTGTACGCGCTGCTATCCGCCATCGCCGATGTACCGATCAAGCAGTCCCTCGCCGTAACCGGGTCTGTGAATCACAGAGGGCTGACCGGGAATCAAGGTGTTCTCATCCCACAATCGAACGTAAAACACCTCATGCTCCGACAGGACGTGCGTGATGCCGTCGCCGACGGGAAATTCGTCATCTATCCCGTCGAGACCATCGACGAAGGAATGGAGATTCTCACCGGATTGCCTGCCGGAGAATCCGATAAAGATGGGAATTTCCCCGAGGGTACGATGAACGGCATCGTTCAGCAAAACTTACTGGAGATGGCGGAAGAACGCGTGCGCTTCAGCCATGATTCGAAAGAGCCCGTGAAATGAGCGAGCCCGACAGGAAGGATCGAATCGAACGCATCCTCGTGGCCGTCGATGCCTCACCCAACAGCATCATTGCCTTGCATACCGCTATCGATCTTGCCCGGAGAACACGCGCGGAACTGCGAGCTTTGTTCATCCAGGAAAGCTATCTTCACCACCTGGGAAGCTACCCGTTTGCGAGAGAAATCGGGCACTACACCGCCCAATCGCGCCGCATTGGAAGCCGTGAAATCAGGCTCCAAATGCGGGCTCAATCCAAGCGAATCCGGAGCATGTTGGAAACGCTGGCGAAAGAGGCTCGCGTGCATTGGACGTACAACGTGATGAAGGGAAAGACATCCGATTTGAAAGACGCCGCAGAAGACGCCGATCTCATCGTACTGGGGAGAAGTGGATGGTCCGGACGCAAGAAGCTGGGTTCCACAGTACAGTTCATCCTGACCCAATATCCCGCACGCACGTTGATCATCGGAGACAGGCCGGGTTCACCCTCGCCGATATTCGTGGTATACGATGGGTCCGATTCTTCGAAACGGGCGCTGGCGCTTGCATCCAATCTGATCCGAAATTCGGAGGGTTTTCTTACGGTAGGTATCCTGGCGGATACATCCGAGCGGGCGAAGCAACTCCAGAAGGAAGCCTATCAATGGCTCAGCGAACGAAATCTTGAACCTCGCTTTCGCTGGATTCTCGATTGGAGCGTCGATAAAGTCAACGCACTCGCCCGAACCGAATCCTGCCTGCTCATTCTGCCACGCAGCATCGAAGCCCTGGAAGAAAATGCCGTTTCCGAGGTGATCGACGAGATGGACTGCCCCGTTCTATTCGTACAGTAGTGTGGATCGGATGGGAAACGCGGCACAGAAACCCCGGTGGAGCATCGATTCGATAGATCGCGTGGAAATCAGTCGAAGACGAGAAAGGAACGATCATGCCACAATACGGTTTTACAACAAGACTTTCCCCGGAAGATGCGATCGATAAAGCCGTGTCTTATTTCGGCGAGGAAGGACTTGGCCTAGATATCACTGATCGGGGGAAACGCTGTGTGAATTTCAAAGGCGGCGGTGGTCATATCGACATCATCACCTGTCGGGACAAAGGAAAAACCGAGGTCGATATCGAAACCAGAGAATGGGATATTCAGGTGAAATCCTTCATGCGTCAGATTGGTTGACATGTAGCAGCTTCACAGGACGCTTCAAATTCGTTTCGCAAATTAGCCCCAAGTAGACCGGTGCGGAGGGAAATCATGACAGAGAAGGTGACCGTGCGTCAAAAATCGAATTTTGAAATCCAATTTCGAGCCACGAACCCGGATGAGAATGATTCTGAGCTGTACCAAGTCGATAGTGTTTATGCTCTCACACCCTACACCATGCTGCTGGCATCTTTGGGCGCCTGTACAACCATCGTGCTGCATACGTTCGCACAAAATCATGGCATAAACCTGGATATTGCCGAAGCGACCGTAGAATACCGCCGTGACTTCAAGCAAGATTGTGAGGATTGCGAGCACATCGATCGTTACGAAGAACATATCTCCGAGTCTGTTTCCCTCGAAGGGGATCTTTCCGAGCAGGAACGAGAGAAGCTGCAAACGATCTCGCAGAAGTGTTCGATTCACAAGATCCTCGAAGACGGCGTGCGCATCGTGCATCCAGCCAAATGAAACTCTGCAGGATTACATACGTTCCATAAAGGATAGGAAGTCTTTGGCCATACAGAAATGTGTACCCTGTAATGGCAGTGAGCCTCCCGCATTGCAGGATGAAATCTAACAATTCAAGCCGACGATTCCGGAATGGGAGATCGTCGGTAAAGACGGCCGCCATCCTTTCATCACGCTGACTTGGTAAAAGCAACTTGGCAGCCAGCGCACATGCCATCGTTACAGGGGCATGGAAAAAATCTTCGTAGAGACGCCCGGGTAGGGCGTCTACTCAAGCCGTCCGTTCCAAACGCCTCTCCGGTGGTCTCAATGAGATGATTGGAACGATAGACGCCTTTCCAGGCGTCTCCACGAAAGTAATTGGAACGATAGGTGTTCTTCCGGGTGTCGAGATCGGACATTTGCACATGGTTCAGCTCGGTAGCTTCGCTCTACCTTATATTGGAAGGAGTCCGATTATTAAATACCGTGTTGGATCAACACTCCGCTTCCACTTTCCGGCACTCGAACCCATCGCTGGACCGAGATTCATTCCAGAGACACTTCCCTTTCAATCTGCAACGATGACCGCAACAGGTTCGAGACCGGGCAGCCCCGATCGGCTTCTTCGACGATTTCCTTGAACTCGGATTCGCTAAGTGCATCGACCGAACCGCGGATCGCCAGATGCATCCTGGTGATTTCGAACCCTCCGCTTTCCTTCGATTCGATCGTGCACACCGCCGTCGTGTGGAGTCGATTGGGTTCGTGTCCCTTTTTCTTCAACGTGCTCGCCAACGCCATGTTGAAACAACCGGCATGAGCGGCTGCGATCAACTCTTCCGGATTCGTCCCTGGTTCGTTTTCGAAACGCGTCGCAAACCGATAGACGGCATCCGCCAATACGCCGCTGGAGGTTGTCAGCTTCCCAGCACCGTTCCTTAAATCCCCTTCCCAGACCGATTCAGCAGTTCGCTCGAACTTTGGCATCGTTTCCCTCCTTCTTCTTTTTCGATGATACCCGGCGATTCTGCTCGGT